>CAZIQC010000095.1:0-5598 GCA_964541335.1 uncultured Oscillospiraceae bacterium | reverse complement strand
CCGATTTAACACATCGTAAAGAATTTTTATTCCGAGATGGCTCATCCCTATCTCGTACGTGTCGGGAAATGCAAACGCATAGCGAATTTTTACGTCGGCGGGATTTTTTACCGCACTTCCCGTTTCGCCGCCGCTGTAGCGCGTTGCCTTTTGCACGCGCTTCAATATTTTGTCAAGCTTGTTTTTCACTGCTACACTCCTCGGTTACATCGGCCAAAGCTCCTTTGCCAGACTTATCAAAATTGCTCTTGCCGCTTTTAAATCGGTATCGCCGCAAAGCAGGCGCACCACCCTGTCGAAAAAGGGGGCGTTCAGCCTTTTCAGCACAGTCGCCGCACCGAAAAGGCATATACACACAAAGCACCTCGTCACAAAAGAGCCGACCGCTTTTTTCAGTTTTTCTTTCACGGAAATTCACCTCGGTAAAGCTTATGCGCGGCTGTGCGAAAAATATTACAGCGGCATACACTTTGCCGATTATTTTCTTATTATATAATGAATACGGCTTTTTTACAAGAATTTTATTGTTTTTTGTAAAAAAAGGCTTATAATATAAGGATAGGGATGTCGAACGGTTTTTCTTTCGACGCAAAAATGCGAATGGAGTGGTTTTTTTGAGGTTGGAGCATAATTCCGCCGATTTAATATACAGGAAGCCTTTCGGCGCGGTAAGGTGCGGAGAGGAAATACGCATACGCTTGAGTGTGCAATCCGCGGGAATACCGAAAAGCGCAGAGCTTATTGCGGGCGAAACCGCGGTGCCTATGCACTACGCGTTCAGCGTGGGAGACGCGCGCGTTTACGAATGCCGTATCTGTGCGCCGCAATGCACGGGTGTTATTTTTTATTGCTTTCGCGTTGAAGCCGACGGCGAGGTGTGCTTTTACAAAAACAATTCTCTGCATTTGGGCGGCAAGGGCGAAATGTGCCTCGATGTGCCCGACAGCCTGTATCAAATAACGGTGTACGACAAAGCCTTTAAAACGCCCGATTGGATGAAAAACGCCGTGGTGTATCAAATTTTCCCCGACAGATTTTGTCGCGAGGGCGACACCCCGATACACGGCATTGCGCGCCGTTGGGGCGAAGAGCCGTACTGGCGTGCGGAGCAGTTCGGCGGGAAATATCTTTCGAACGACTTTTTCGGCGGCAATTTTCGCGGAATAGAAAAAAACCTCGATTATCTTAAGGAACTCGGCGTTACCGCAATTTATCTCAACCCGATTTTCGAGGCGTATTCCAACCATCGCTACGACACGTCCGACTACGAAAACGCGGACAGCACCCTCGGCACAAACAAGGACTTTTGCTCTCTTGCCGAAAAAGCCGAAAAAGCGGGGATAAAAATAATTCTGGACGGCGTTTTCAGCCATACCGGGTCGGACAGCAAATATTTCAACAAATACGGACATTATCCGTCCGTCGGGGCATATCAATCCAAGAATTCTCCCTATTACAGGTGGTACAGCTTTACCGATTACCCCGACAAATACGACGCGTGGTGGGGCTTTGACACATTGCCCAACGTAAACGAGCTTGACGGCGGCTTTGTTCAATACATTGCCGCGGACGAAAACTCCGTCGTAAAAAAATGGATGCGCCGCGGCGCGTTCGGCTGGAGGCTGGACGTTGCCGACGAGCTTCCCGACGAATTTATAAAAATTTTAAGAAAAAACATTAAAGAGGAAAATCCCGACGCACTTTTGATAGGTGAGGTTTGGGAGGACGCCAGCAACAAAATAAGCTACGGACAAATGCGACAATTCTTATGGGGAAATTCGCTCGACGGCGTAATGAACTATGTTTTTCGCCGTGCCGTGCTTGAGTATCTTGTCGACGCAAACGCCAAGCTGTTCAATATGAGAATGCTCTCTCTTGCGGAAAATTATCCTAAAGAAGCGCTCTACTGCTGTCTTAATCTTATTTCCTCGCACGATGTTCCGCGCGCCGCAACCGTGCTTTCCGGCGCACCCGACTTTCGCACTCTTTCGCGCGAGGAGCAGCACAGCACCGAAATATCGCCCGACGCGGCGCTTCTTGCGAAAAAAAGAATGCTTTTGGCGGTTGTTTTGCAGATGACGCTTCCCGGCGCGCCGTGCATATACTACGGCGACGAAATCGGTATGACGGGCTATGCCGACCCGTTCAACCGTGCTTGCTTCGACAGCTCGCACCGAGATGACGAGCTTTTGCTCCATACACAAAAAATGGCGCACCTGCGCCTTGCGAACGACTGCCTGCGCACGGGAGCTTTTGTGCCGCTTTTTTACGTCGGCGGTATTGTATGCTATATGCGCGAAATAACCGAAAACACCGATATATTCGGAAACAAATGTACGAACGGCAGTATTGCCGTCGTTGTGAATGCCGCAACGGTTGAGGGAAGTATAGAGCTTAACCTTGCAAGCTTTTTCGTAAGCGGCTGCACCGAGCTTGAGTGCGGACGGCATACCGAAGGCAACGTGATAAATTGCGTTATGCCGCCTATGTCACACAAAATATTTTTCCTTGAAAGGAACAGCGATAAATGCGTAAAAATACAATCCACACAGCAAAAATAACGGCACTTTCCTCCGAGGGAAGCGGCATAATCCGCCTGGAGGACGGCTACACCGTATTCGTGCGGGGCGGCATTGTCGGCGATACCGTAAAGCTTACAATAATAAAGGAAAACAAAAGTTACGGTATAGGTAAAATAACGGAGATTGTTTCCCCCTCCGAAAGCCGCGTTGCGCCCGCGTGCGACTGCTTTTTAAAATGCGGCGGGTGTGATTTTCTCCATATGAATTATACCGCACAGCTTGAATTTAAAGAAAAAAAGGTGCAAGACGCCTTTTTGCGCATAGGTCATTTTGAAGACTTCGTCACGGAAGAAAGTGTGCCGTCGCCCACGGTTTTACACTATCGAAACAAGGCTCAATATCCCGTTTGCGAGAACGCGGGCGAAATTTTTACCGGCTTTTACGCACCGAGGTCGCACCGTGTTGTAAAAAGCCGAAGCTGTTTTTTGCAAAATTCCGACACGGACGACATAAAAAACACCGTAACCGATTGGGCAACCGAAAACGAAATTTCGGCATACAACGAGCAAACAAGGAAAGGAATTCTCCGCAAAATATGTATTCGCCGCGGAAAGGACGAGGCTTGCGTAACGCTTGTTTGCGCCAAAAAGCTTCCGAAAAGTGACGAGCTGTGCCGCCTTTTAACGGAAAAATACCCGTTTATCGTCGGCATTGTGCAAAATATAAACTCCTCTCCCGAAAACACGATATATTCCGACCGAGATGAGGTACTTTACGGCAGGTCCTACATATACGACGACATCGGTTCTCTTAAATTTAAAATAAATTATCGCAGCTTTTTTCAGGTAAACCCACACACCACAAGGCTTCTTTACGACTATGTGCGCAGTCTTGTAAGCGAGCGGCATTGCCAAGCCGTGCTCGACCTTTATTGCGGTGCCGGCACGATAGGCTTATACGTTGCGTCGTGCGTGCGCGAGGTTATCGGTGTGGAAATTGTACCCGCCGCAGTCAGCGATGCGCGCGAAAACGCACGCACCAACCGCCTGACAAACGCCTCATTTTATTGCGGCAGTGCACAAGATGTTATGCCGCGCCTCGTAAAAGAGGGAAAAACCGCCGACTGCGTAATCTTAGACCCCCCGAGAAAAGGCTGTGAAAAAACCCTTATCGACGACATTGCCTCTTTTTCTCCGAGCACCGTAATCTACGTGTCGTGCGATTGCGCCACCGCCGCGCGCGACGCCGCACTGTTCGCAGGGCACGGCTACAGGCTCATCTCCGTAAAGCTGTTTGACCAATTCCCGCAAACCTGCCACACGGAAACGGTAGCTCTTTTGTCAAAGCTTTAAAAGTATGCGCATATCGATACGCCGATTTTTACCGTTTATGATAAAAAATCAACATACTGAGTTCCGCCGCCTCGCTTCCGACATTGCGATACGTATGTTCGACATTTGCGAAAAAGCGAATGGAATCGCCCTTTGAAAGAACAAAGCTTTCGTTATCGACCGTAATTTCCGTCTTGCCCGCAAAAACCGTAATATATTCCTCCGCGCCGCTTAAGTGGGGCTGTGCGCTTAACTTTCCGCACGGCTCTATAACAATGCGGTATGTTTCGAATGAGGTTTTTTCGTTAAACGCAAAAACCGGATAATTCAAATACCGCCCCCCGTCCTCCTTAAGCGGTGCTTGCTCCTCCCGCTTGATAACCGTAACGTCGTCGGTCTTTTTTTCGAGCAACGAAGTGAACGAAACCTTGTAGCCGTTGGCAATTTTCCAAAGCACGGAAATCGTCGGGTTAACGTCCCCCTTTTCGATTTGCGCAAGCATACTTCTGGAAACGCCCGTCAATGCGGCGGCCGAATCCAGCGTAAGCTTCTTTTTTTTTCGCATTTCTTTTATATTCGAAGCAACAATATTATTAACATCCATACAAATTCCTCGCAATCCTTGTTGACAACATATCGAATTTATGATATTATGCAATAAAAATCCGATATATCGGATTTTTTTCTTTTATCTTATCATAAAAAAGAGAGGTTGTCAATTATGCTTGATAAAAAAGTTGAAAGAAGAAAGGCTTCTCCGCCATTGCTGACGGTTGTGCTTGTTACAACGGCTTGCACTGTGCTGTTTATGCTCAACAACGGCGTGCGTTCAAATTTTGGGCTTATATCCTCCGCTCTGATTAAACACAGTAGCCCTCCGAAAGAAGCCGTCGACTCCGCGGTTGCGGTTGCCCAGCTTTTGTACGGACTTTCACAGCCCTTTTTCGGAATGTTGGCACTGAAAAAGTCGAACTCGTTTGTGCTCGGGGCGGGCGGCATTTTAATGGGGCTTGGATTATTGCTGCTTCCTTTTGCCGACAGCGCGCTGTTAATTCGGCTTTCGTTGGGTTTACTGGTCGGTCTTGCCGCCGGTGCACTGGCTTTCGGTATTGTGATGGGTGCCGCCGCACCCGCCATCGGGGAAAAATATGCGGCGGCGGCTTCCGGCATTATCAACGGCGGCGGCGGTTTGGGCGGAGCTGTTCTTGCACCGTACTTGCAGGCAATGACGGATAACGGACTTTTCCCGCAGGGGATGTACGGCTTGGCGCTTGTATCCTTATGCGTGGTGCTGTTATGTTTTCGGCTGAACAAAAAGGAGCAAAGCACCGCAACCGGCGACACAGCCGCCGAAGCCGCGCCCGCAATTCGCGAAATGTTGCGCGATGCGTTTACCTGTTCTCAATTTATACATCTTGCACTTGCTTTCTTTACCTGCGGATTTTTTATGGCAATTATCGAGGCTTACCTCTATCCGCAGCTTATTTCCTACGGTTTCCCCGGCAGCGAGGTTGCCTTTCTGTTTACGGTTTACGGCATAATGGGAATGATAGGTCCCGTTATTGTCGGCTTTTTGTGCGGAAAATTCAATCCCAAACAGGTGCTCGGCGCCACCTACGGGCTACGTCCCGTGCTTATTCTTTTCTTTGTTTTAATGCCCAAAAACGCCCCTGTTGTATATGCTTTCACGGTAGGTATCGGTCTTGTGGGCAACGCTACCGTTCCTCCCACAACGCTGATAATCG
>CAZIQC010000094.1:0-5650 GCA_964541335.1 uncultured Oscillospiraceae bacterium | reverse complement strand
TTTTTAATATTCGTGAAATCACGGTTGCCGTTTCGGCACGGGTTGCGCCGTTCTTCGGCAAAAATTCGCCCGCGTCGTTACCCGTCAAAATTCCGTTTGCGCAAAGACCGGAAACATAAGCGCGTGCCCACAATCCGATATCGTCGCAATCTTTGAACAGATTTATATCACGGCTGTCGCCGATTTCACCGTCATCATAAAAAATAAGATAAATGATTTTGCTCATTTCTTCGCGCGTTATGCAATCGTTCGGTCTGAAATACCTGTCGCGCGATATTATTCCTTTTTCCAGTGCCGTCGTTACATATTTTGAATACCATTCATCGCTCGGCACATCTTCAAAGCAGTTTTCTCCCGCCGATATTTCAAGCGCCGCCGCGCAAACCGCCGTTTTCACAAATTCGGCACGCGTAATCGGTGCGTCGGGCTTAAAGGTATTGTCGGCATAACCGGTCATAATGCCCTTTTGCACCAAATCGTTTACATAGGCGTATGCCCAATGGTTTGAAACGTCGGAAAACGTCGGCTGGGCAGGCTCTTTATCGTTATTTTCGACGGGGGGTGTGCTTTCTTCTTTCTTGTTTTTGATAACGTTTCCGCCACCGCCACCCGATGAATGTGTGCCGTTTGCCGAGGAATTTACTTCTTCGTTATTTTCCGACGGCGTTATCGAAACCGAGGTATCGGTATAAACGGTGCTGCCGCTTTGCACAAAACCTATACTTTTGCCGTTAAAAGTTACGGTTTTTACGTTTTCCGAAGCATAGAGAACAAGCTTTTCAATCTGCTCGTCCGTAAGGTCGTTGCTTGACAGCGAAATACTGCCGTCGTCATAATCCACGCCAAGATCCGCAATGTCGGCATTTCCGCCGTACGAAACGAGCACATTTCCCGCGGTATCCTTAATATATGTTCCGCCGCGCAACACAAGTTTGGAATATTCACTCCCCGTCATTTGCACAAGTGCGAGCGTTCCGTCCGTCGCATATTCGCCGAATGTGCGACCTTTTTTCTTCGTTTCGTCAAAAAGCTTGTAATAGGTGATGTTTTTTCTTACGCCCGCCGTATTTTCGATTGTTGACGTAAATGACGCAGCCGTGGTTTTTTCCACATCAAGCTTGTTTTCGCAGGTTTGAACGTTTACCCTTTCGCCGGGCGGCGTGGGATACAAAAGCGTGTTGAAAGTCGTTACACCTTTTGTTGTTTTTACAAGCTCGGTATATACGTTTTTTCGCGGTGTTGCCGACGCATTGTCCGAATACAGCCCCTCGCGCAGTTTTACGCGCAGTTCGTTGTCTTCATCTATGGGAATTACGGAAATATTCGCCTCGCCGTTAAATTTCGTTTGGGTAATTTTCGTTTCATCATCCAAAACGGCGTTCGAATCGGGATAGTAGTGCCACGCCATACTGTACTTGTTTTCCGTTTGGTCGGTTTCGGGCTTAATATAATCCGATACGATAAAATACCCGTCTTTTAAAAACAGCACGCTGCGCTTCACATCAAAATCCTCTTTAAGCGCCGAATTGTTTTTGTAGCCGTCCGTTTCACCCACAATATAATCGTACGAGTCGTTAAGCTCCCTGTCGTTCGGGAAAAGCGAGTTTGTTTTTTTTGCCGCCTTGTTGTAGGAAGAGTGCAACGGATCGGAATAATAGTTTTCCATATTCATTGCTCCCTGTGCCTGACAGGTTTGCGACGAGTCGTTTATCTCTATCGTGTTGTGCCCCCTGGTGGAGCGTTGCCAGTTGTACGCCCCCACATCGGTCGTGTAAGAGCCGACGTTTCCGTCAACCAAAAGATACTTTCCGTACGCCGCAACGTTTAACGTTAAATCGTCCATATGTCCGTGGGTATGATAGCCCGCGTCGGAATTAAAGTGCGCGGCAACCGCGTTTTTATCCCAGGATTGGCGCAGTACCGCCTGCGACGGAATGTCATACACCGCCGACGTGTGATCGGGCGGTGTGCCCTCTGTATGCCCCGATTTATACCACCGTGTAAGCTCCGTTTCGCCGAGCACCTCTTCAACGTAAGTTATAATGTTTGCAATCTTCGTTTGCGGATTACCGTAGAAATTTCCGTCGTCGCCGTGCTGCCACACCTCGCCCAACGGGTTTGACATATCCACCGCAAATTTTGAAATGTTTTCAATAAGGCGAAGCTGTTCATCGTCAAGGTTAAGCTCCGTTTTCCTGTCCAGCGACGATTCTATAAAATAATACGGTGTGTACCACGTGCCGAAAGCCGTGTTAAGATAACCCACGGGCACGTCGTGTCCGCTTCCGTCCGAATTTACGGCATCGGATAGCTTTTTCATCATCCTGGCTTGCCCCACGGCCTGCCAACCGCCCGTATACGACAGCGGCAGGCTTTCGTCGCGTATTTCGCCGAGCGGTTCGCCGTAACGCTTAAATTCTGTAAATTCGTTCGCGGTTTCGAGCATACCTTTGGTGACAATCGAGCCGATGTTCGTTCCCTCGCCCTCTTTGTTCCAACAGTTTACCAACCAGTCAAGCTGCATATGAATATATTTTAAAACAATGGTAAATTGCTCCGGGTCGATAGAATCCGACTTCATAATCCATATCATATTTCTTGCAATATATCCCAGGCGCGACCCCGTTTGGTACAAGGGCATATTCGTTTGGTCTTCCATACGCGTGCCGAGATATTTTGCACAGTTGACCATATAACGCATAAACGTGTAGGCATATGCCTCAATCCCCGTTTGGTCATAAAGCTGGGCAAGCGTCGTCAGCTGTGCCTGTGCGACGGATGATGTCCAGCGGTTGGCGTTTTTTGTCGGTTCGCAAAAATAGCCGGGACCCGCCTCTCCGTCGTACGAAAACGCATAATCCATCGATGTGTTTGTCCAGTTCAGCACAAGCTCGCCCACGCCGACGGTTGGATCGTTAAAAATTACAACGTCGATATTTTTCTTCTTTTCGCCCGTCTTCATATCGCATTCGGAGTCCGCCATATTTCCGTACAAATAGAGCGTGGCGTCGGACACGGTGTCGGAGCTTTCAATATCGCTTAAATCAAAGCGCAAATAAATTCTTTTTGAGAATTTGTCTATGGGCGATTTTGCCGTGCCCGAAGAATTTGTCGAGATTGAGCTTACGCTTTCTTCCGCCGCGAGGTTAAGCTCCGTGCCGTAATTTTCGGAAACGTATTCTCCGCCCTTTACGTAGGTATCGTCCGTAACGTCGTAGTGCCGCCTTGTGCCGTTTACGACAACCTCCATATACGGCGCGGTTGAATTTCCGCCGCTATCGGTTTCCGACGATTCTTTGGAGTTAAAGCTCGCCATATAATCGTCTTTGTTTATATCCATTATCAAAAACGAAATTTTGTCGTAGCTTCCCGAAAGCATATAATCCACGCTGTACTGCACATCGGCACTGTGCCAGCGCTTTTCTTCGTCGAGAGTAATTCTCGCAACGGGCGTTCCCGTTCCCTCAACATACATATTTTCCATCGCAAGCTCCGCCAAAAGTCGGTTTTGATATGTGTTATACGAGCTTGACGACGAGTAGTGAAACCCCGAAAACACTTTTTTGTAATATTTCAGGATTTCCTCCTTGCAAAGCGAATAATCGCCCTCTTTTGCCGCTTCTTCAACGTATTTCAAATCGGGATATGCGTCGTAATCGAAAAGCGGCTCCTTCGTCCATTGATTTGAAGAATCGTTCCACTCGCCGAAAAAGCTTTCGTCGGCAATGAATTGCGGGTCGGAATAATCGTAAAGCCGGTTGTATTTTTCGATAAGTGCGGCATAATAGTCGTCGCGGTCTTCTACATAGGCAACACCCTTTGCCGAAAAAAGCGACGTTGCGGCAATTATCGCAATCATAAATATCGAAAGACCTTTTTTCATCACTGCCTCCTTACGACAACCGCCGCTTTAACATCGGTATTGTTTTCGATTACAAAAAATATTTTGTCCTGCCCGATGAAAATTTCATCCGCCGATATGTTTTTTACCGTCTCCTCCGCTTGGCTGTCGTATAAATATATCGGAGGACGGTTTCGCACCTTGACGGGAACCGTTACAACGCCTTTCGTATTGCAGTCAACGGTGATGTTATCCGTCAAATAATTGCCCGCGTTGTACACTTTGTTAAAGGCAATGTCGGCCACCTCGCCGAAAAGCTCGGTATACCCGTGCGACGGGTGAATGCGGTTTACCGAATCGCTCAAATCTTTAACCTGTGTTATGAGCATAACGTTTTCAATACGGTCGTCGTTATTTTTGATATACGTGAAAACGCTTCCCTCCTCAAGCGCGTCCACGGAGATGTTGGCACTTGTAATGTCGACTGCGGGAAACGCCTTTTCCTCGCCGCCTTCCAAAAAGCTTATTTCCTTGCGCCATTCGCCGTCCGTAAATACGTTTCGGCATTTCTTAACCACGCACACCTTGGAAGAACTCAGTTGCGGCGTGCGCACAAGGTCGTATTGCATACCCATTGTTACAAGCGCAACGCTCGCCGCGCCCGTGTTTTCATCGTATTCGTACCCTCGTGCAAGGTAGCCCGCGGTGTTTCCGTCGACATCTATGCGCGCCGTAACGAGATAGTCTTCGTCACAGGTGGGGTTTTCGGGTATGCAGATAAGCGTAGTGTCCGTATTGATAAGAAATCCGTCGACAAATTCATTTTTACCGAACGTTTTGTCGTAAACATTGTACTTAAGCTTTACATCTTCCGAGCCTGCATACATATCGACCGTTTCAACAGCCGTTATCTTTCCGTCGCCGTCGGTTTTGAATTTAATCAGCGGCGCGGTCGTTACCGTGTCGATCAGCTCGGCGCGGGTCGTTTTCTTTTTATTCAGCTTACAGCTTCCGTCAACATCGTAAACAACCAGTCCCGTGTTTTTACACTTTAAAAGGGGCGTTTGCGTAATATTGTCAATGTCGGAATCGTCGATGTCGGAGGCAAGGCTCGGCTTTGCTCCCATAAGAAGCTTAAGCTTAAGCTTGCCGACGCCGTATTCGCCGTAGCTTACCACATAGCCGAAATCCTCGCCCGCTTCGGTATATATGTAGGCAATCTTTCCGTCAAAATCAAGCGAAACCGAGGCTTTTTTCCCCACAATCACTTCAAATCGGCTTATATCCCCCGTTTCGTACGGTGTGCCGTCAAGCCAAAGGGTGTCGCCGTCGGTTGCGGCAATCACGCCTTCCGCTTTGTCGGAGCATATCCGCACGGTGAAGCGGCTGCCCGTCAAATCGCAAAATATGCTCACAACGTCGCCCGCTTTAACGTCCGCCGCGGTCGCGTATCGGTCTTCGCCGGCGTAGTAACGGTATTTTATATCTTTGTTCTCCGTTTGGGCGAAATATCGCCGTCCGTCCACGGTGTAGCCGTCTTTAAACACAATTGTGGTGTCGTTTACCTTTTCAACAACGGCATTTTCGTAGCTGTCTATGAAAATAACGTCCGCGAGATTGTCCGCATTGTTGTCGATAACGTGTACACTCCCCAGGTTGAATGTCGAAAGGTCGATTGCGGCAAGGTTTGTTTTTGTTCCGTTATACACAAAGCACGGCTCGTCGGCAAAATCAAAGCTTTCCTTGTTGCCGTCGGCACAATAATATTGCGCGCGTCTTTCCGTAAGGGCAATCATATCTTCCGCACGG
>CAZIQC010000093.1:0-5672 GCA_964541335.1 uncultured Oscillospiraceae bacterium | reverse complement strand
ATATCTCCTCGATGCCGTTATAGTTTATTATTAACCAAATGTAACACATCATTGACAACCCTACATTTATTATTAACCAAATGTAACACATCATTGACAAACCTACAATTTATTATTAACAAAATGTGCACACTGCATTGACAAATTTGCAACTATGGTTTATTATTAACCTGAATAAATAACCGATGAAAGGAATTAAAAAAATGAAACCGATTGATTACGCACGACATTGCTGTGACACGATTATGAGAAAGTTTGACGCACCCGACCTTCCGCCCGCACCGCATTTTCATTATCACGCGGGAGTATTCCTTTCGGGTATGGAGAGGCTTTTTCTTCTGACGGGGGAGGAAAAGTACAGCGAATACATAAAACGCTTTTTGGACACTTATGTTGATGACGAGGGCGTGCTCCATCACATTCAGGACGAAAGTTTCGACGATTTGCAGGCGTGCAACCTTATGTATCGTTTTTACGACAGCGAGCCGCGCTACCGCAAGGTGCTCGATAAGCACCTGCCGCTGTTTTTAAACTGGAGAAGCAATGACCTGGGCGGCTTTTGGCATAAATACAACTGCCCCGACCAAATGTGGCTCGACAGCTTGTATATGGCGGGACCCTTGGGCGTGAGATACGGCTTGATAAAGAACGATGAAAGATATATCGATGTTATACACACTCAGCTTAAGCTGATGTGGAACAATATGCGCGACGAAAAGTCGGGGCTTTTGTACCACGCGTGGGATTACAGCAAAAAGGCCGCGTGGGTGGCAAGAGAAAACGGCTGTTCCGCGGAAATTTGGGGACGTGCACTGGGTTGGTACGTGGTAGCGTCGGCGGATATTTCCGAAATGCTTGGCGATAACCCGAAAGCGGCGGAATTTAAAGACCACGCGGTTGAGCTGGTGAAGGCGCTTTTAAAATATCAAGACGAAAAAACGGGAATGTGGTATCAGGTAACGGACAAGGGCGATTGTGCGGGAAACTGGACGGAAACATCGTGCTCGTGCTTGTTCTTGTACGGCTTGTGCAACCTTATAAAAAGAGGCATTTTGGATAAATCGTATGTAAAATACGCCGACCGCGCATATAACGGAATTATAACGGAAAAAACGCACTTTGACGGGGAAAACCTTATTATTTCGGATATTTGCATAGGAACGGGTGTGGGTGATTACGAGCATTACATAAACCGACCGACAACCGAGAACGATTTACACGGAACGGGCGCATTCGTTTTAATGTGTACCGAATACGAAAAAATGAAACAAAGCATAGGAGAATAAATAATGAGCAAAACACACGGACGTTTTACGCTTCCCGGGGAGAGCGGCTATGAAGCACTTACCCTTGAAACGGCGAAAAAATGGGGCGCGGACGTTATCCGCGACAGTGACGGGACGGAGCTTTCAAGCGAGATAACGGAAGCGGGCTACGGCATATATTCCACAATTTGCATAATCCGCGACCATAACGAGTGGGCAAAGGAAAATCTTGACAAGCTTCAGCAAACATTTTTGATGACACCGCCCGTAACGGCAACCGAGGGGCGTGTTTGCATAAATTTGCTCGACGGATTTTTTAAGGAGCAATTTAAAATAAACGACAGCGCCGCTTCCGTTAAGCATTGGCAGGTTTTCGACAGAACGGCAAACGCGGAAGTAAAGGAATGGAGCTATGAAAACGGCTGTGTTACCGTGGAAAACGCGCACCTGTTTCATAAATATACGGTTAATTTCCTTGCATACAGAATATGGGAAGAAATTTCGATGTACAACCATATCACAAACAACTGGAACAAGGAGCATTTAATGCAAATTGACCCGATTTATCCCGAAACACAGCGCTATATGCTAAATTGGATGACCGAGTGGTGCACAAAGCACCCGTCAACCACGGTTGTAAGATTTACGTCGATGTTTTACAATTTTGTGTGGATTTTCGGCTCGAACGAAAGACACCGCAATCTCTACACGGACTGGGCGTCGTACGATTTTACGGTATCTCCGTACGCATTGGAGCTTTTTGCCGAAAAATTCGGCTTTGAGATGACTTCGGAGGATTTTATCAACAAGGGCAATTTGCACTCAAACCATATGCCGCCCGACGCCAAAAAGAAGGCTTGGATGAAGTTTATCAACGATTTTACGGTTGACTTCGGCAAACAGCTTGTGGATATTGTGCACAGCTTCGGGAAAAAGGCGTACGTGTTTTACGACGATTCCTGGGTGGGAACGGAACCTTGGGGCGAAAGGTTCGGCGAGTTCGGCTTTGACGGACTTATAAAATGCGTGTTTAACGGCTATGAGGCGCGCTTGTGCGCGGGGGTAAAAAGCGTGCAAACACACGAAATTCGTTTGCACCCGTATTTGTTCCCCGTGGGCTTGGGCGGACTGCCGACATTTTCGGAGGGGGGAAATCCCACGCTTGACGCGAAAATGTATTGGAAAAACGTGCGCCGCGCATTGCTGAGAGAAAAAATCGACAGAATAGGTCTGGGCGGTTATCTTTCGTTGACGCTTCCGTTTGAGGATTTTCGCGATTATATTGAAGAGCTTGCCGACGATTTTCGGGAGATATGCTCTTTCCACGAGGAGGGCAAGCCCTACGGTATAAACAAAAAAATATACGTGTTGACCGCGTGGGGACATCTTCGCTCTTGGACGTGCTCGGGACATTTTCACGAGTGCAAGGGCGTTGATTTGATAAACATTACAGAAGCGCTTGCGGGACTTCCGTTCGATGTGGAATTTATAAGCCTTGAGGATATAAAAGCAGGCGGCGTTCCGACCGATGCCGACGTTATAATAAACGCGGGCGCGGCATATTCGGCGTGGTCCGGCGGAGAAGAGTGGGGCATTGATTGTATTGTTGACAAAATTACCGAGTGGACGTATAACGGCGGTGTATTTATCGGCGTGAACGAGCCATCGGCAATAAACGGCTATGACACGTATTTTCGGACGGCGCACATCTTGGGAACAGACTGCGACACCGGGGCAAAGATAAGCCACGGAAGATTTTCCTTTGAAGAGGAGAAGTCGTGCGAAATAGTTGACGGAACAACCGTTCCGCTTAAGAAAAACCTGTATTTAACCGACGAACATACGCGCGTATTGCTGGCAGACGGCGATAACCCCCTTATAACAACGCACCCCTTCGGAAAGGGCGTGGGCATATATTTGGCGGGGTTTGAGTATAACGCAATCAATACAAAAACGCTGTTTAACCTGATTTTGTCGAGTACGGGGGAGAGCTTAAACCAAAAATATGTTGCGGACAATCCGTTTACGGAGTGCTGTTATTTCCCGTCGTCGGGCAAGCTGATAGCGGTAAACAACAGCTCTGCCGCACAATGCACGCGCATAGATACCGATTTCGGACTTAAGGAAATAAGTATCGAGCCGTACGGAATGAAAATTTGTTCCGTGAAAAATAACTAAAAAGAGGCTTTACGATGAATTTTGAAAAAATGAAAAATTTGCTCGACGATATGGCGGGCAAATTCTATCCCGGAATAGATATGTGCATATATCGTGCACATAAGCCGATATTTCGTTACAGTGCCGGTTATTCGGATGTTGAAAACAAAATCCCGGTAGACCCAAATGCGCGCTACTATATGTTTTCCTGCACAAAGCCCGTTACCTGTACGGCGGCAATGCAGCTTGTCGAAAGGGGGAGGATTCTCCTTTCGGACAAGCTGTCCGACTATTTGCCCGAGTTTGAAAACGTGCTTGTAAAGGAATATGACGCATACAATACGCCCACGCTCGTAAATCCCGAAGAACCGATATTGATAAAGCACCTGTTTACGATGACGGCAGGCTTTAATTACGACGTGGAAACGCCCGAATTTAAAGAAGCCGCCAAAGCCACCGACGGAAAATGCACCACGTGCGAAATGATAAAAGCACTTTCGAAAGCTCCGCTGGAATTTCACCCGGGGAAAAGCTTTCGCTACAGTCTTTGTCACGACGTTCTCGGTGCGGTTATCGAAACGATAAGCGGAAAAACACTGGGCGAATATATGCGGGAAAATATATTCGAGCCTTGCGGTATGGAAAATACGGGATTTGAGGCAACCGCGGAAATAAAGGAAAAAATGCCGCCGATGTACGCTTATGACGGGGTGGGCAAATTCAGAAAAACAAAAACACACAATCATCTCAATTTCGGCGACGAGTCTGCCTATGAAAGCGGCGGCGCGGGACTTGTAAGCTGTGTTGACGATTATATAAAATTTACGGACGCATTGGCAAACGGCGGTGTTGCGGCAACGGGAAAGAAGATTTTGTGTAAAAAAAGCATAGATTTAATGCGCACGCAAGCCGTTGCAAGCGAGCTGTTCAATGTGGAAGCAAAAAAGGAAGAGGGCTATGAATACGGCTTGGGTGTGCGCACCTTTTGCCACCCGGAAAAGGGCGTGCTGCTTTCCAACGTAGGCGAGTTCGGCTGGGACGGCGCGGCGGGCAGTTATATGATTATCGACCCGAAAGAGAAGCTGTCGGTTTTTTGTGCGGAGTCTTTAATGTACGGAAGCCAACACGACGCGCCCGCAAGATACACAAACCTTTTGTATTCTATTCTTTCCGACAATGAAATTAAGGCGGAGGTGCTTGACAATGAATAAAAATTTATATGATTTTATAAGCGAGAAAAAACATCATCAATACAGAAAAAGCATTGAAATAAGCTTCGATAAAAATATGTCGCCCATCGAGCGAATGACATATCGTTTCGAAAAGCTTACAGCGGCGGAAAGACCCGTTTTGCTTGACGGTGAGAAAATTTGCTTTATTCGCACGATAAAAAACATTCCCGATATTTTCACCGAGGAAGAGTGGGCGAGCATAAAATCGAAGCACTATATTCACGAGGCGGGCTATATGTCAAACCTTTCTCCCGATTATGAGGGGGTTATAGCCGACGGACTTTTAAAACGCCGCGAGGAAGCCGACGAATACGGCAAGCGTGCGATTGACGCGATAATCGCTCTTTCCGACCGATACGGAAACGAAGCGCGAAAGCAGGGCAAAAACGAGCTTGCAAAAGTTCTCGAGCGTGTTCCGCGCTACGGTGCAACCTCGTTTTACGAGGCACTGCAATTTTTCAGAATAATCCATTTTTCGTTGTGGCTTGAGGGAAATTATCACAACACCGTGGGCAGATTTGACAAGTATATGTACCCGTATTTGAAAGCCGATATGGAAAAAGGCTTGTACACAAGAGAAACCGCACTTGAAATGGTGGAGGACTTTTTCTTGTCGTTTAACAAAGACAGCGACCTGTATTTCGGTGTACAGCAGGGCGATAACGGGCAAAGTATGGTTTTGGGCGGAATTGACGAAAACGGAAACGAGGTATTTAATCTTCTTTCGGAGCTTTGCCTTGAGGCGTCCAAAAATTTGATGATGATAGATCCGAAAATAAACTTACGCGTCGGCAAAAATACGCCGCTTAAGGTATACGAACTGGGCAGTGAGCTGACAAAGGTCGGGCTGGGTTTCCCGCAGTATTCGAACGACGATGTTGTTATTGAGGGGCTTACAAGGCTGGGTTATTCGCAAAACGACGCGCGCAATTACGTTGTGGCGGCGTGCTGGGAATTTATCATACCCAAGGTCGGCGCGGATATAGCAAACATAGGCGCGCTGTCGTTCCCGAAGGTT
>CAZIQC010000092.1:0-5772 GCA_964541335.1 uncultured Oscillospiraceae bacterium | reverse complement strand
TGATCCAAGTCCCGATGTTCCACTGTTTCGGAATGGTTTTGGCAATGACGGCTTCGATGACACATTCGGCAACAATTCTTCCGTTGCCGTACTTTTCGCCGAAATCGGCGCTTGCGTGTATCGACCGCGAGCATATAACGTGCTTTCACGGTGTGCCGACAATGTTTATCGCGCTTCTTGAAAATCCCGATTTCGCAAAAACCGATTTTTCGTATATGCGCACGGGTATAATGGCGGGGTCGCCTTGTCCCGTGTCCGTTATGCAGGACGTGCTCAATAAAATGAATATGCGCGAAATAACGATAGTATACGGGCAGACGGAGGCATCGCCCGGGTGTACGATGAGCAGTACCGACGACTCCATCGAAACGCGCGTCGGAACGGTGGGCAGGGCACTGCCCGAAATAGAATGTAAAATCGTAGACCCCGAAACGGGCGACGACCTCCCCGACGGAAAAATAGGCGAGTTTGTGGCACGCGGCTACAACATTATGAAGGGCTACTACAAAATGCCCACCGAAACGGCGGCGGCAATCGATAAGGACGGCTGGCTTCACACGGGAGATTTGGCACTGCGCACCGCCGAGGGCAACTACTGTATAACGGGTCGGCTTAAAGATATGATTATCCGCGGCGGAGAAAACATTTATCCCAAGGAAATCGAAGAATTTATTTACACACATTCCGCGGTAAAGGACGTGCAGGTAATCGGCGTGCCCGATGAGCAGTACGGCGAGGAGATTATGGCGTGCGTTATATTAAAGGACGGCGAAACGCTCACCGCCGACGAGCTGAAAAAATACATTGCCGACAATATGGCAAAGCACAAAGTGCCGCGTTACATAGATTTTGTCAGCGAATTTCCGATGAATGTTGCGGGCAAAATCTTAAAATACAAAATGCGCGAGGACGCAACAGCGCGCCTCGGCATAAAAAAGGTAGAGGGAATAACAACCGAATAAATAAAAACACGGAAAGGATGTTTTAAATGCTTAATATCAAAACAACAAGAACCGAAGCTCCCGCGCAAAAACCGAAAAAGGGGGAGAAGCTCGGCTTCGGGAAAATTTTCACGGACCATATGTTCGAAATGGATTACACCGAGGGCAAGGGCTGGCACGACGCGAGAATAGTGCCGTTTCACAATATTTCGCTTTCGCCCGCGGCAATGGTTTTCCACTACGGACAGGAAATGTTCGAGGGGCTTAAGGCATACCGCGGAGCAGACGGCAAGGCGCGCCTTTTCCGCCCGGATATGAACGCCAAGCGCACCACGGCAACCAACAAGCGTCTTTGCATACCGTATCTCCCCGAGGAGGATTTTGTGGAAGCGGTGAAAGCAATCGTTAAATTCGACGAAGACTGGATCCCCACGGAGGAGGGCACGTCGCTTTACATTCGCCCGTTTATTATCGCAACGGATGAATTTTTGGGCGTTGCACCGTCGAAAACATACAAATTTATGATAGTTCTTTCGCCCAGCGGCGCATATTACGAAAGCGGTCTTGCTGCCGTGGGGATTTGGGTTGAGGACGAATACGTGCGCGCGGTGCGCGGCGGTATGGGCTTTGCGAAAACGGGCGGTAACTATGCGGCAAGCCTCATTGCCCAGGTTAAGGCTCACGACGACGGATATTCGCAGGTTTTGTGGCTGGACGGCGTGGAGCAAAAATATATCGAAGAGGTGGGCGCAATGAACATCTTCTTCAAAATCGACGGGGTGATTGTTACCCCCAAGCTTAACGGCAGTATTCTGCCGGGCGTAACGCGTGACAGCGTAATCCGTCTTTGCCGTGCACTGGGTTATGACGTGCAGGAGCGGCGCATAAGCGTAGACGAGCTTGTTGAAGCGCAAAAGACGGGCAAGCTCGAAGAATGTTTCGGTACGGGTACCGCGGCGGTAATATCGCCCGTGGGCAAGCTTCGCTATAAGGACGACGTTATGACCATAAGCGATAATAAAATCGGTGCGCTTACGCAAAAGCTTTACGACACAATCACCGGTATACAATGGGGAAAATGCGAGGATGAGTTCGGATGGAGCGTAGTTCTTTGAAAAGAATAAGCGTTTTTTGCGGTCATTACGGAAGCGGAAAAACGAACATTGCCGTAAATTATGCGCTTATGCTGAAAAAAAGCTTTGACAAGGTGGCAATTGCCGATTTGGATATAGTTAATCCGTATTTTCGGACAAAAGACTCGGCAAAAATGCTTTCCGAAAGCGGTGTGCGCGTTATTTCCTCGCCCTATGCCAACACAAATGTTGACACGCCCGCACTTCCCGCGGAAATTTATTCCGTGACGGACGACGAAGCCGTGCACGGCGTGATAGACGTGGGCGGCGACGACCGCGGCGCAACCGCCCTCGGGCGCTATGCCGAGGCAATAGAGCGGGCGGGCGGCTGTGAAATGTATTTCGTGATAAATATGTATCGCCCGCTCACGCGAACCGTTAAGGATACGGTTGAGGTTTTTCACGAGATAGAAAAAGCGTGTCATCTGCGGTTTTGCGCAATCGTAAACAATTCGAATATAGGGGAAGCCACCCGTTCCGAGGATGTTTTGAAATCGATTGAATATGCACGGGGCGTTTCCGAGGCGGTAAAGCTTCCGACGGCGTTTACCTGTGTAAAAAAAGAGCTTTATCCCGCAGTGGCGGGAAAAACGGAAAATATAATGCCCATAGAGCTTTTCGTCAGACAAAGCTGGGAAGAAAGGAAAGGATAAAAATGGCAAAGGTTACATTTGATACCGAGCGTTGCAAGGGCTGCGGACTGTGCGTAAAGGCTTGTCCGAAAAATTTGGTTCGGCTCGGAAGCACGCTTAACTCGCGCGGCTACCACAGCGCGGAAATTACAAACGCAAAGGAATGTGTCGGCTGTGCATTTTGCGCAACGATGTGTCCCGATTGTGTAGTCACAGTGGAAAGATAAAGGAAAGGAAGATATAAATGGCTGAAAAAGTTTTGATGAAAGGAAACGAAGCCTTGGCCGAGGCCGCTATAATGGCGGGGTGCAGGCATTACTTCGGTTATCCCATCACACCTCAAACGGAGGTCGCCGCGTATATGGCAAAAAGAATGCCGAAAATCGGCGGCACGTTTTTGCAAGCTGAAAGCGAAATTGCGGCAATAAATATGGTTATCGGCGTAGCGTCCACGGGTAAGCGCGCGATGACATCCAGCTCAAGCCCGGGTATCAGCTTGAAAAGCGAGGGTATAAGCTACCTTGCCGGGTGCGACCTGCCCGCACTTATCGTAAACGTTCAGCGCGGCGGTCACGGCTTGGGCGGCATACAGCCGTCACAGTCGGACTATTTCCAGGCAACGCGCGGTGCCGGGCACGGAGATTTTCATTTGATAGTGCTTGCACCGGCAAGCGTTCAGGAAATGGTGGAGCTTGTATTTCACGGGTTTGACCTGGGCGAAAAGTATCGTATGCCCGTTATGCTCTTGTCCGACGGAACGATGGGGCAAATGATGGAACCCGTGGAGCTTGCACCGAAAGAAATTACGCAATACGACAAGTCGTGGGCACTTACGGGAACGGATTGCACCCGCAAGCCGAATATCGTAAATTCGCTCTTCTTAAAGCCCGACGAGCTTGAAAAATTCAACTTTGCCCGCTACGAGCGCTACAAAAAGATTGAAGAAACCGAGCCTATGTACGAGGAATATAAAATGGACGATGCCGAGTTTTGCGTGGTGGCGTTCGGCGTAGCGTCGCGTGTGTCGAAAAATGCTGTTGACGAGGCGCGCGCCCTCGGAATAAAGGTGGGTATGATTCGCCCGATTACGCTGTGGCCTTTCCCGAAAGAGGCTCTTTTAAAGGCTTCCGAAAGAGTGAAAAAATTCATCTCGGTGGAGCTGAATATGGGACAGATGATTGATGATATTTCTCTTGCGATAAAATGCCGCAGAGAGGTGCTGCTTTGCAACCGCACCGGCGGTATGATACCGACAACCGCGGAGGTTGTCGAAAAAATTAAACAAGCCTGCGGAGGTGTAAACTGATGATAGTTTTTGAAAAACCCAAAGCATTGACCGACGCGCCGCTGCACTATTGCCCCGGCTGCACACACGGCATAATTCACCGCCTTGTGGCACAGGCGATAGACGAGCTTGGCATACAGGGGCGCACAATAGGCGTTGCGTCCGTCGGGTGCAGTGTTTTTGCATACAATTATTTCAACTGCGATATGGTTCAGGCGGCACACGGTCGCGCGCCGGCTGTGGCAACGGGCGTAAAAAGAAGCGACCCCGAGAAAAACATTGTATTTACATATCAGGGCGACGGCGACCTGGCGGCAATAGGCACGGCGGAAACCGTGCACAGTGCGGCTCGCGGCGAAAACATTACGGTAATATTCGTAAACAATGCCATATACGGAATGACGGGCGGGCAAATGGCACCCACAACGCTTCCCGGGCAGAAAACGCAAACCTCGCCCTACGGGCGCGATGTCAGCACGGTGGGCTATCCCGTAAAGGTGTGCGAAATGCTTTCGAATGTGGACGGCGCAACGTATCTTGAACGCGTGGCGGTAAACAATCCCGCAAATGTGAAAAAGGCAAAAGCCGCAATTAAAAAGGCATTTACCAATCAAATCGAGAACAAGGGCTTTTCCTTGGTGGAGGTTGTGTCAACCTGCCCGACAAACTGGGGACTTGAGCCTACAAAGGCACTCGAATGGTTGGAAGAAAATATGATACCTTATTACCCCTTGGGAGTATATAAGGACAAATACGCAAAGTGAGGCGAGAAACAATGAACAAAGAAATACTTATAGCGGGCTTCGGCGGACAGGGAATACTTTTCGCGGGGAAATTTCTCGCATATGAGGGCTTGATAGAAAACCGCAACGTGAGCTGGCTTCCGTCTTACGGACCGGAAATGCGCGGCGGAACGGCAAATTGCAGTATTATACTCAGCGACAGCCCCGTCGGCTCGCCCATTGTTACCAATCCCGATATTCTTATAGCGATGAACCTACCCTCGCTCGATAAATACGAGGGCGAAGCAAAGGCGGGCGGCTGTATTTTTTCCGACAGCTCGCTTATCGAAAGAAAAGTCGCGCGCGACGACGTTTCGGCATATTACATTCCCGCAACAAAACTTGCCGAGGAAAACGACCTTTCGGGCTTGGCAAATATGATAATCCTGGGTTATATGATTAAAAAAACCGCGCTCATTCCGAAAGAAAACATCGAGGCGGCACTTTCCAAGGTTGTGCCGCCGGCAAAAAGCCACTTGCTTGACAAAAACCGTGCGGCGATAGAGCTTGGATATAATTATGCGGAGGTGTAACATATGAACGAACAACTCAGAGATATAGGTATGCGATTGCGCTTTCTTCGCGAGGACTGTGAATATTCCGTGGAATATATGGCGCAAAAGCTCGGACTTACGCCCGAGGAATACAAGGCGTACGAGGCGGGCAACCGCGACTTTTCGTTCAGCTTTGTGTATAACTGCTCGAATATTTTGGGCGTGGATGTGCTGGATATAATGAGCGGCGAAGCACCCACGCTTTCAAAGGCGTGTATGGTGGAAAGCGGCAAGGGCTACAGCGTGAAGCGTGAGCACGAATACGACTACCGTCATCTTGCTTACACCTTCCGCAACAAGAAGGCCGAACCGTTTTTGGTAACGGTTACTCCCGAGGAGGAAACACCCGTGCTCCACGGACACGAGGGGCAGGAGTTTAACTACGTGCTGTCGGGTGAAATGACTATTTACATCGGCGACATTTCCTACGAAATGACAAAGGGTG
>CAZIQC010000091.1:0-5835 GCA_964541335.1 uncultured Oscillospiraceae bacterium | reverse complement strand
CTTCCCGACGATGTACATAAAACACTGGACCAAAGAACCGACCCCACATGGCCCACAACCTGGTTCGCACCGAAGCTTACGGGCGAGGGCGCTTTCCGCGATGTATACAGCGTGATGGCGGCATGGGGCGCAAATCACGGCGTAACCGTGCACGGACACATCGGTGCCGATTTGATAACGCTTGCTTCCATGCTCAGAATACCCGTTTCGATACACAATGTCGATAAAGACAAGATATACCGTCCTCATTCGTGGAACGGCTTCGGCGCGGGAAGCGACGAAACCTCAACCGATTACAGAGCGTGCGAATATTACGGCCCGCTGTATAAATAAGGGGTGACGTTATGTTAAAAGGAATACCTCCCATACTTTCGCCCGAGCTTTTAAAGGTTTTGTGCGAAATGGGTCATTCCGACCGCATTGTTATCGCGGACGGAAACTTTCCGTCGGAAAGCATAGGCAAAAACGCCGTTGTTATCCGTGCGGACGGGCACGGCGTACCCGAGCTTTTGGATGCGATTTTACAGCTTTTTCCGCTGGACACATATGTTGAAAAGCCGGTAAGCCTTATGCAGGTTATGGAGGGCGACCCCGCCGAAACGCCCATATGGGACGAATACAAAAAAATCATCCGCAAGGCGGATGTGCGCGGCGACGAATGTGTGGGCGAAATCGAGCGCTTCGCGTTTTACGAGGAAGCGAAAAAGGCTTATGCCGTAGTTGCAACGGGTGAAACCGCAATTTACGCAAACATTATGCTTCAAAAGGGTGTTGTGTAAAATTTTAAAAAAACACTTGACATTGCGCTAAAAAAAGAATAGAATAATTGATATTGATAAAGGCTGTGACGAAGAATGGTCACTGTGAAGGCATTTCAGAGAACCGATGGTTGCTGAAAATCGGTATGTCGTGTAGCTGTGTCCTCTCACTTCCGAGCCGGTGAGCCGAAGCCGCAAGCGGTGCGTAGGTTTTCCCGTGAATGCTACGTCAGTGCATAGAGACTGTTCGGTCTTGAAGAGCGGCGGATTTTTCCGCAATTTGAGTGGTACCGCGAGTGTTTGAAGTAACGCCCGTCTCAAAGTAATTTACTTTGAGGCGGGCTTTTGTTTTAAGAAAGGAGAAAGCAATTATGGACGCAACAAAATATCGCCCGGGATATTTCCCGACGGAGCAAAAATACACCGAATGGGTGCATAAGGATCATATCGAAAAACCGCCCGTATGGTGCAGTGTGGATATGCGCGACGGAAACCAAAGCCTCGTTATCCCGATGAGCTTGGAGGAAAAAAAGGAGTATTTCAAGGTTTTGCTGGACGTGGGCTTTAAAGAAATCGAGGTGGGCTTTCCGGCGGCAAGCGAAACGGAATACGAATTTTTACGCACGCTGATTGATAACGATATGATCCCGAGCGACGTTACCGTGCAGGTTTTGACGCAATGCCGCGAGCACATCATTCGCAAAACGTTTGAGGCGTGCAAGGGTGCACCGTCGGCCATCATTCATTTTTACAATTCGGTAAGCGTGGCTCAGCGCGAGCAGGTGTTTAAAAAATCAAAAGAAGAAATCAAAAAAATCGCAACGGACGGTGCACGGCTTGTCAAAAAGCTGGCGGCCGAATATGACGGAAATTTCCGCTTCGAATATTCGCCCGAGTCTTTCACCGGAACCGAACCCGAATATGCACTTGAGGTATGCAACGCCGTGCTCGACATACTCGAGCCGAGCGAAAGCAACAACGTTATCATAAATTTGCCCGTAACGGTTGAGATGAGTTCTCCGCATATTTACGCCTCCCAGGTGGAATATATCAGCAAAAACATAAAATATCGCCCCTTTGTAACGCTGTCGCTTCATCCGCATAATGACCGCGGCACAGGCGTTGCGGACGCGGAGCTTGCACTTTTGGCGGGTGCCGACAGAATTGAGGGCACGCTTTTCGGCAACGGCGAGCGCACGGGCAATGTTGACATTATAACACTTGCAATGAATATGTACTCGCACGGGGTTGACCCTTTGCTCGACCTTTCGGATATGAATTATCTGGTTGAAAAGTACGAAAGCTGTACGCGAATGCACGTATACGAAAGAACGCCCTACGCCGGCGCGCTTGTGTTTGCCGCATTTTCCGGCTCACACCAGGATGCCATTGCCAAGGGTATGAAATACCGCGCAAAGAAAAAAATGCACGAATGGTGCGTTCCCTATATCCCGATTGACCCCAAGGACATCGGCCGAACCTACGACGCGGACGTTATACGCGTAAACTCGCAGTCGGGCAAGGGCGGAATAGGCTATCTTTTGGAGCAAAGCTTCGGCTATATTCTTCCGCCCAAAATGCGCGAGGCGTTCAGCTATATGTGCAAGGACATTTCCGACCGCGAGCACCGCGAGCTTAAGGCGGACGAAGTGTTCGAAATATTCGAAAAAAGCTACTTGAATTTAAAGAGCGAAATCTCCGTTTCGGATTTTGATTTCGTGCGCGAAAACGACACCGTGAAAATCAACATCACATTTATGCGCGGCGGCGAAGAAACGGAGCTTGAAGCCGAGGGCAACGGCACACTCAGCGCGGTAAACAATGCCCTCGGGGCATTCACGGGCGAAGAATACACCCTCCAGGTGTTTACACAGCACAGTATGCAAGGCGAAGGCTCAAGGAGCGTGGCGGCGTCTTACATAGGCTTGGAGCGGGAAAACGGCGATATGTTCTGGGGTGTCGGCACAGATACGGACGTTATCAACGCAAGCACAAAGGCGCTTCTCAGCGCATATACGAATATGACCAAGGAGGCTGAAAAATAATGGGAATGACTATGACGCAAAAAATCCTTGCCGCACATTCGGGCTTGGAATACGTGTGCGCGGGACAGCTCATAGAAGCAAAAACCGACATAGTTCTCGGCAACGACATTACAACGCCCGTCGCTATAAACGAATTTAAAAAGGCGGGCTTTGACAAAATTTTCGACAAGGACCGCGTGGCGATTGTTCTCGACCACTTTGTACCGAATAAGGATATAAAGGCGGCGGAGCAGTCGAAAACCTGCCGCACCTTTGCCTGCGAGCATTGCATAAGTCGGTTTTACGATGTGGGAAAAATGGGCATAGAGCACGCCCTTTTGCCCGAGCAAGGCATAGTGACGGCGGGCGATTGTATCATCGGGGCAGACAGTCACACCTGCACCTACGGAGCACTGGGCGCGTTTTCGACGGGTGTCGGCTCAACGGATATGGCGGCGGCTATGGCAACGGGCAAAGCGTGGTTTAAAGTTCCGTCCGCAATAAAAATCAATCTTGCGGGCAAGCTCCAAAAAAACTGCGGCGGCAAGGACGTAATCCTCACCCTTATAGGTATGATCGGCGTTGACGGCGCACTGTACAAAAGTATGGAATTTGCGGGCGAGGGCGTAGCCTCGCTTTCGATGGACGACCGCCTGTGTATCTGCAATATGGCTATAGAGGCGGGCGCAAAAAACGGCATTTTCCCGCCGGACGACACAACGCGCGAATATCTGCGCGGAAGGTGTAACCGCCCCGCAACGGAATATTTTGCCGACGACGACGCCGAATACGAAAAAGTTATCGACATCGATTTGTCGAAAATCGTGCCTACGGTTGCGTGCCCGCATTTGCCCGAGAATACGCACCCCGCGTCCGAACTCGGAAACATAAAAATCGACCAAGTTGTAATAGGCTCGTGCACAAACGGACGTATCGAAGATATGGAAGCCGCATACAACATTTTGCGCGGCAACACCGTTGCCGACGGTGTTCGGTGCATTATAATTCCCGCCACAATGCAAATTCTGCGCGAATGTGTCGAGAAAGGCTGGTACACGGCATTTATCGACGCGGGCGCGGTTGTTTCCACGCCCACGTGCGGTCCGTGCTTGGGTGGATATATGGGCATTTTGGCACAGGGCGAAAGGTGCATTGCCACAACAAACCGCAACTTCGTCGGGCGAATGGGGCATACCGACAGCGAGGTGTACCTTGCGTCGCCGCAAACGGCGGCGGCAAGCGCAATCACCGGATATATCACGGAATACAAGGAGGCTTAAATATGAATACAAAAGGGAAAGCATTCAAATATTCGGACAATGTCGATACCGACGTTATCATTCCCGCAAGATACCTAAACACCCCCGACGCCGCCTCTCTCGCGGCACACTGTATGGAGGATATAGACAAAAGCTTCGTTAAAAACGTAAAATCGGGCGATGTTATCGTTGCGGGGTGGAATTTCGGTTGCGGCTCCTCGCGCGAGCACGCACCGCTTGCGATAAAAGCCTGCGGCACCGGGTGCGTTATAGCCAAAAGCTTTGCACGAATTTTTTACCGCAATGCAATAAACATCGGTTTACCTATTTTGGAATGTGAAAAAGCCGCCGAGGAAATTTCGGCGGGCGATGAAGTGGAAGTAAATTTCGACACCGGCGAAATTAAAAATTTAACCTCGGGCAAAAGCTACGCCGCACAGCCCTTCCCCGAATTTATACAAAACATAATAAAGCATGGCGGACTTTTAAACGCAATAAAGGAGGGCACGAAAAATGAATAAAAAAATAGCCGTTATCCGCGGCGACGGCATAGGCCCCGAAATCACAAAGCAAGCCTTAAAAGTGCTTGACCGCGTTGCCGCACTTTACAATCACACCTTTTCGTATGATGAGGTATATATGGGCGGCTGTGCGATTGACCGCTTCGGCGAGCCTCTTCCCCCCGCCGAGCTTGAAAAGTGCCTTGCGGCGGACAGCGTGCTTCTCGGCGCGGTGGGCGGCGAAAAATGGAACGATTGCGCCCCGCACCTGCGCCCCGAAAAGGGCTTGCTGAGACTTCGCGAGGCAATGGGCGTTTATTCCAACAATCGCCCCGCAAAAATTTGGCCGCAGCTGGCGGCAGCCTCTCCCCTCAAAAAATCGATTACCGATAAGGGGATCGACTTTATAATCGTTCGCGAGCTTATCGGCGGAATATATTTCGGCACTCACACAATAAAGGACGACACCGCCGAGGATATTTTGCGCTACAGCGAAGCGGAAATCGAGCGTATCGGCAAAATAGGCTTCGAAACCGCGCAAAAGCGGCGCAAAAAGCTGTGTTCCGTGGAAAAAAGCAACGTGCTGGCGTCGAGCAGATTGTGGAAAGACGTTATGCACCGCTTAAGCGCGCAGTATCCCGACGTTGAATTGAGCAATATGCTTGTGGACAACTGCGCAATGCAAATAGTGAAAACCCCCTCTCAGTTCGACGTTATCGTTACGGAAAATATGTTCGGCGACATTTTGTCGGACGAAGCATCGATGATAACCGGCTCTATCGGAATGATTCCGTCGTCCTCGCTCGGAAGCGGCACACGCGGGCTTTACGAGCCGATACACGGCTCTGCCCCCGACATCGCCGGAAAGGATATTGCAAACCCTGTGGGAACAATTCTTTCCGCGGCAATGCTGCTTCGCTACAGCTTTGATATGGAAAAAGAAGCCGCTTGTATAGAAAATGCCGTTTCCGATTATTTGGACGCGGACTGCCGCACCGCGGATATTTATTCCGACGGAATGAAAAAAGTCGGCTGCGAAGAATGCGGAAGCCTTATCGCAAGCCTTATGAAAAAATAACTAAATTAAGATGTCCCCCGCCTCTATAGGCGGCGGGGTTCACCTTAATTTTTTCAGTGGGAGTACAATCTCCCACTGAAAACGTTGAATGACGGGGCTAACGCCCCTTATTGAATTTTCGCAAAAAAAATCCTGTGCACCGCACAGGATTTTTTCGATTTAAAATTACTTTCTCTGAAGAAGATGTATTCCGAAGCCGCCGTACTCTTCCGCAAG
>CAZIQC010000090.1:0-5835 GCA_964541335.1 uncultured Oscillospiraceae bacterium | reverse complement strand
GCATCGGCCGCGGGATGGGTTCAAGGCTATGAAGACGGCACTTTCCGTCCGGACGGATATATTACCAGAGCGGAGGTAATGACCATTGTCAATCGTATGCTGGCGCGCTCGGTAAACAAAGACGGCATAAGCAAAAATATAACTTTCTGGAGCGACCTTGCCGAAGACGACTGGTGCTATTACGAGGTACAGGAAGCGACGAACGCTCACAGCTATATTCGCGGCGAGGACGGCATAAACGAAATTTGGACAAAGTAAATTAAAGGATTTAAAATCCGCCAAATGCGACAATTCGCGGCGGAAAACGGGCGCACCCCCGCGACAAGATAAGGATATTCGGGGGTGCGTTTTGCATATCGAAAAGGAGGATGGGCAATGGTCAAAAAAATGACCTTTAAGGGTGGAATACATCCTAATGACAAAAAGGCGGAAACCGCGGGCATACCCATTGTGCGGCTTTCCGTTCCGAAAACGCTTGTATTTCCGATGCAGCAGCACATCGGTAAAGAATGTGTGCCGATTGTTTCCGTGGGGGACAAGGTTTGTATGGGGCAAAAGATTGCCGACAGTGACACCGCCGTATCGTCGCCGATATTTTCTTCCGTATCGGGAACGGTTAAAGAAATAAAGCCGTGTCCGCTTCCGAACGGGGGCGCGGCGCAAGCCGTAATTATAGAAAACGATTACGAGGACACGCCACACGAAAGCATACAGCCGATTGATTACAAAACCGTTAATCCCGATGATATACCGCAAATTGTACGCGAAGCGGGAATTGTGGGAATGGGGGGCGCGGCATTCCCCACGCACATTAAGCTTATGCCGCCCAAGGAAACGAAAATAGATACGGTTATAGTCAACGGTGCGGAGTGCGAGCCGTATCTTACAAGCGACCACCGCGTTATGCTGGAAACGCCCGATGAGGTTATAACAGGGCTTAAAATAATACTGAGGCGTTTCGGAATTGAAAACGGGCATATCGCCATTGAGGAAAACAAGCCCGACGCAATCGCCGTAATGAAAAAAAAGTGCGAGGAAAGCGGCATTTCGGTAGATGTGCTTAAGAAAAAATATCCGCAAGGCGGGGAAAAGCAGCTTATTTGCGCCGTAACGAAACGCACCGTGCCGCAAGGCAAGCTCCCCGCGGATGTGGGAGTTGTTGTTGTAAACGTCGATACGTGCACGGCAATTGCGAGAAAATTTATTTACGGAACGCCCCTTATGCGCAGAATTGTAACCGTGGCGGGAAATGCCGTAAAAACGAAAGGAAATTTCAGTGTGCGCCTGGGAACGCCCGTGGAACACATAATATCGGAGTGCGGTGGCTTTGCGTGCGAGCCGTCGAAAATAATTATAGGCGGACCGATGATGGGAACGGCACAATTTAGGCTTGATGTGCCCGTGATAAAAAACGTGTCGGCTGTGCTTTGCTTTGACGAAAACGAGGCACACCTCCCCGAGGAAAGCCACTGTATACGCTGCGGACGGTGCGTTGCGCACTGCCCTATGAAGCTTATGCCGCTGTATATTTACGAATATGCGAAAAAAGGCGACATAGAACGGTGCGAAAAATACAACGTATCGGCGTGTATAGAGTGCGGCTGTTGCAGCTTTGAGTGTCCGTCGAAAAGACATTTGGTGCAAAATATTCGCATTGCAAAGCAAAAAGCAGCGGCGGAGCGCAAAAAATGCGGAAGATAAGCAAGGAGGAAAAGCAATGGAAAATTTAAAGCTTTGGGTGTCGTCCACACCGCATATACGCGACAATACCACGACTGACGATATAATGCTTGACGTTGTGTTGGCACTTATGCCGGCGGCATTTGCGGGAGTGTATCATTTCGGGCGGCGCGCACTTATGATGATGCTTGTATCCGTGCTTGCGTGTGTGGCTTTCGAATTTATTTACGAGCGCATAAACAAGCGCAAAGTCACCGTCGGCGATATGAGCGCGGTTGTCACCGGAATGCTTATTGCAATGGTTGTTCCCGTTTCATTGCCGTATTATATGGTTGTGATAGGTGCATTCTTTGCAATAATAATCACAAAACAGCTTTTCGGCGGCATTGGGCAAAATTTTATGAACCCCGCTTTGGCGGCGCGTGCGTTTTTGCTGGCAAGCTTTCCCGTGCAAATGACAACCTTTCCGACAGACAGAATGAACCTTACGACAAAGCTTGCCGACGTGATAACCGGGGCTACGCCTCTTTCAAAAGAATACACGGCGACCGCACCCACGCTCTCGGAACAGCTTTGGGGTAAAACCGCTCTCGGCACGCCGATAGGCGGTTGTATGGGCGAAACGTGTGCCGCGGCGATTATAGTAGGACTTGTGTATTTGCTTGTGCGCCGCGTGATAAGCATTCGTATACCGGCGGCATATACCCTTACGGTTGCGATTATATTTATTTTGCACGGCGAAAACGGTATCTCGGCAGTGCTTTCGGGCGGGGTGCTGTTCGGCGCGGTGTATATGGCAACGGATTACGTTACCACGCCGACAACGCATACGGGACAAACCATTTTCGGAATTGGGTGCGGTGTTATAACGGCGGTTATACGCCTTTGGGGAGGTTATCCCGAGGGAGTTACGTATGCGATACTGCTTATGAACGTGCTTACTCCGCTGATAGATAAATTCACCGTGCCGCGTGCTTTCGGCTTGCAAAAGTCGGTGCGAAAGGATGGAGTGCAATGAAAAAAGAATTTGTAAAGCTTTCGGGAGTTCTTTGCGTAATTACGCTTGCGGCCGCACTGCTTTTGGCGTGTGTAAATTCAATGACGGAGGAAAAAATTGCCGCGGCGGATAAAAAAGCGTCCGAAGAGGCAATGCGGCATATAATGGCGGCGGCAACGAGCTTTGCCCCCGTAACCGACTCGGTTTACGAGGCACGGGATAAAGACGGCGTAGCCGTCGGTTGGTGCGCAACCGTTACGGAAAAAGGCTTTGGCGGAGATTTGGTGATGATGGTCGGGCTGGATACGGAATACACCGTATGCGGCATAGAAATATTAAGCCACAGCGAAACGCCGGGGCTGGGCGCAAAAGCAACGGAGCAGACCTTTAAGGAAAAATTTGTCGGGAAAAGCGCGGCGCTTTCCGTTGTAAAAAACGCTACCGACAATCCAAGCGAGGTGCAGGCAATTACCGGTGCAACGATAACAAGCCGCGCCGCCGCAAGCGGCGTTGCCGACACCAAGGCTCTGATAGAAAGTGCAAGGGAGGATAAGTAATGTTAAAAACGATAAAAAACGGAATTATTGACGAAAACCCGATTTTTTCCCAGCTTTTGGGAATGTGTTCCACACTTGCGGTAACGACGTCGCTTAAAAACGGTATCGGAATGGGCTTGTCCGTAACGTTTGTGCTTGTTTTGTCAAACGTGCTTATTTCTCTTTTGCGAAAGGTTATTCCGCAGAAAATACGCATTGCCGCATATGTTGTTATTATCGCAACGTTTGTAACAATCGTCGATCTTTTGTTAAAGGCATATTTGCCGTCGCTTTCGACGTCGCTCGGAATATTTATTCCGCTTATTGTGGTAAATTGTATCATACTTGCCCGTGCGGAGGCGTTTGCCTCCAAAAACGGTGTTTTGAAATCCGCGTGCGACGGTATCGGAATGGGGCTGGGCTTTACGCTGGCACTGTGCATTATTTCCGCCGTGCGCGAAATACTCGGTGCGGGAAGTATAATGGGAATTTCGCTCGGGATAAAAACGCCCGCGGTGGCAATGCTTCTTCCGCCGGGAGGATTTTTGACACTCGGCATAATACTCGGGATTATGAATGTTTACAAAAACAAAAAGGAGGCGCGTTAAATGCCCGCACTGCTCGGAATATCGCTTACGGCAATATTTATGCAAAATTTTGTTCTGGTGAAATTTTACGGCATTTGCCCGTTCTTGGGCGTTTCCAAAAAAACCGACACCGCACTCGGAATGGGAATGGCGGTTACGTTTGTGATGACGCTTGCGTCGATTATGACGTGGCTGTGCCAAAAATTTATATTGGAACCGCTGAATATGGAATATATGCAAACGATAGCCTTTATAGTTATCATAGCGGCACTGGTGCAATTTGTGGAAATGTTTTTGCAAAAATCAATTCCCACGTTGTACAGCTCGCTTGGCATTTATTTGCCGCTTATAACCACAAACTGCGCCGTGCTCGGAGTGGCTCTTCTTAATGTGCGCACGGCGTCCGTAATATCGTCGGACGAAAGCTACACCTTGATAGAGTCCGTGATAAACGGCTTTTCCGCGGGAGTGGGCTTTATGCTTGCGATTGTGCTTTTTGCGGGTGTACGCGAGCGGCTCGAAAGCTCCGACATACCGAAAAGTTTGCAAGGTATGCCGATTGCACTCATAAGTGCGTCGCTTTTGGCATTGGCGTTTTTGGGCTTTCAGGGAATGACGTTTTAAAAGGAGGAGCGGCAATGAAAGATATTTTAATTCCCGCGGCGGCAATGGGAGCCGTGGGCTTGGCACTTGGGGCGCTTTTGGCGGCGGCATCGAAAATATTTGCCGTCAAAAAGGACGAGCGTGCCGAAAAAATAGCGCAGTGTTTGCCGGGCGCAAACTGCGGCGGGTGCGGCTTTGCCGGGTGCGGTGCTTATGCCGAAGCGGTGGCGGCGGGGAATGCCGACGTGGACGCTTGTGTTGCCGGCGGACAGTCGAGTGCCGACAAAATTGCGGAAATAATGGGCGTGGCAACGAAAGCCGTGGAAAAAAAGCGCGCCGTTGTATTGTGCGCGGGAAATACGCAAACCGCCGCGCAAAAATATTTTTACAACGGCGACAAAAGCTGTATTGCGGCGGTAAAGCTTCCCGGCGGCGGTCATAAAGAGTGCGGCTACGGTTGCTTGGGCTTCGGAGAATGTGCAGCCGTGTGCAAAGAGGGTGCAATAACCGTTAAGGACGGCTTGGCATATATTGACGGCGAAAAATGTATCGGCTGCGGAGAATGTGTCAAGGCTTGCCCCAAAAATTTGATAGAGCTTGTTCCCGTTAAGAATAAAATTGTTGTAAAGTGTAAATCCTGTGATAAGGGAGCAAGCACACGAAATAAATGCGAAAGCGGTTGCATAGGATGCAAAATTTGCGAAAAGAACTGTCCGTCGGGCGCAATCGTTGTGGAAAACAACCGCGCGACAATCAATTACGAAAAATGTAGCGGTTGCGGACTGTGTGCCGAAAAATGCCCACGAAAAATAATTATCAAATAAAATCGGAGTGATATTATGCACAGGGGAAAGGCCGTAATCATAGGAGCGGGGAACGTCGGCTCAACAATATGCTACACGCTTATGCACAGCGGCATTTTTTCGGAACTTGCCCTTATCGACACAAACCGCGACAAAGCGTGCGGCGACGCGTTGGATATGAACCACGGGGCGGCTTTCGTAAAAGCGGTGCGGGTATCGCACGGGGATTATACGCTGTGTCGTGACGCGGATATTATAATAATAACCGCGGGCGCGGGGCAAAAAGAGGGCGAAACGCGCCTTGACCTTGTAAAACGCAATGTGGTAATTCTTGAAGAAATTATACAAAATATTAAGCAAAACACAAGTAATTATCCCATACTTCTTATCGTTACAAACCCTGTCGACATTTTAACCTATGCGGCATATCGCATTTCAGGCTGGCCGGTGCGGCGCATAATAGGAAGCGGAACGGTGCTTGACACGTCGCGCCTTAAGTTTCTTTTGAGCGAGCATACCGGTATAGACGCGCGAAACATACACACCTATATTATAGGTGAGCACGGAGACTCCGAACTTGCCGTGTGGAGTGCAACGTCAATCGGCGGCTTGTCAGTTGAGCAATATTG
>CAZIQC010000089.1:0-5852 GCA_964541335.1 uncultured Oscillospiraceae bacterium | reverse complement strand
TCTGTCGCAAGCTCTGCTTCTTGCAAGCAAAGCAGGAGCGTTGCTCCGATTTAAACTAAATTAAGATGTCCTCCCGCCACCGTGGGCAAGATGGACTTCGCTTTTTTTCGGTGGTGCAATTCACTGCCGAAACGCCGAAATGACGGGGCTTTGCCCATTGTTGAAGCGCGCCGCCGCATTTTACGAAAGATCTGCCAAAAGGGCATATATATCCTCTGCACGGGCAAGCTCGGCGGAAAATGCCGTTGCTCCTCCCGCGGCGGTGGCAAGCCTCAGCGAATATGCGAAATCGCCCTTTTCCAAGCCCGCAAGAAAGCCCGCAACCATCGAATCGCCCGCACCCACACTGCTTTTTACTTCGCCGCGGCACGCGGGAGAAATGTGCGTTTCGCCGAAGCAATCGCAAAGTACGGCACCCGCCGCTCCCATCGACACGAGCACATTTTGCGCACCGCGCGCTTGCAACTTTTTGGCATACATTGCCGCGGCAGAGGCGTCGGCAATGCTTACACCGAAAATTTCCCCGAGTTCGCAGTGATTGGGCTTAATTAAAAACGGTTTATACCTAAGTGTGCCGCACAAAAGCTCCCCCGTTGCGTCGATAACGGTTCGCACGCCTTTTTCGTGCATTAGGCGAGCTATGTGTTCATATGTGCTTTGCGGAAGACTTGCGGGAATACTGCCCGCAAGCACAAGCGTGTCACCCGCGGAAAGGTCGCCGAGCTTTCGGAAAAGTGCGGCGGCGGAGTCTTCGTCTACAGAAGGACCGTTGCCGTTAAGGTCGGTTTCGACATCTGACTTAAGCTTTACGTTAATGCGGGAAAAGCCGCTTTTAAGACAAATAAAATCGGTTTCTATGCCGCGACTCTTTAAATCGTTTTCGATAAAACGCCCGCTTTCGCCCGCAATAAAGCCGAGTGCGACGGATTTTACGCCGAGCCGCGAAAGAACGACCGATACGTTTATTCCTTTTCCGCCGCAGCATATGCTTTCCGAAACGGCGCGGTTGACAAAGCCCGGACGTATGCCGCCGAAATGCATTGTATAATCTATTGCGGGGTTAAACGTGACTGTGTAAATCAAAAAGCAAGCCTCCCTAAAAAACGGACCAAATCAATGCGACAGCCAACGACTGCCGCACAACGTATATCAACCGAAAAACAAAGCCCGAAGCCGTCCGCCCTGATTAAGAGGGAAATACAATTCCTTTTATAATCGGGTGCGTAAGCGTTTTGACAAACACTTGACAGACCGCGAAGCGTCAAGCCGAGGCTTTCTTTTTTATTTCCGACAAGCCCTTGTCGGATTACCCTTATTATAACATATTTGTCGAAAAATGTCAACACAAAATAAAGCGATTTTTTGCGTAATCATCGACTTTTTCAATGCCGCGGCGGGTTACCTCGTCATCAAAGTCGGTGTATATGTTCATCGTGGTTTGAATATCCGCATGGCGAAGGAGTCTTTGCGCGGTTTTCGCGTCCACCCCCGATTTGTACAGCAGCTTGGCATAGGCGTGGCGCAGTCCGTGCATTGTAAAGGTATGCCCGATTTCCGCGCAGTATTTATTCCAACGCGTTTTGATTTGCGTTTCGGAAAGCGGGGCTTTGCCGCCGAAAACAAAATCGTCGGGCGCAAGGTCGCGCACGGCATTTTGCAAAAGCGGCTTCAAAACGGCAAGGATGGGCACGTCCGCGGCACTTTTTTCGCTTTTGGCTTTGTTCTTTAAATGCGGGCGGTTGCCGATAAATTCAACCGCGGATATAAACCGTATTGTGTTATGCTCGAAATCAATGGCTTTTTTTTGCAGGGCGGCAAGCTCGCCGCGGCGATACCCCGTGCACAGCATACACATAGCCCACAGCCCGAAATCCGCCGACGCGGCGTTTTTTACGACAAGGTCGATTACGGTATCGTCCGGTGCGTGGCGAATGTTGTTTTTGGCGGATTTGGGAACTTTGAGCACCCGCCGAAAATCTGTAACGTGCAAGCCGTGATAAATTCCGTATGAAAGCACCATACCGAATGTGGTTTTTACCTTGTGAACGGTGGAGTAGCTGTAGGTTTGCCGTGCGAGGTCTTCAAGCAAGCCTTGTACGGCGGCGGGGGTTATATCCTCCAAGTCTGCGGCGTAAAAGGGCGAAAGGTGCTTAAGCGACACGCGGTAACATTCCATAGCCTTAAAGCCCACGCTTTTTTCGCGCTCTTCAAGCATTTTTTCGGCAAGAGCAAGAAAGTTGTGTCCTTCGCGGTGAAGCTGTTTTTCGAAAGCGGCACGCTTTTCGGCAATTTCGCGCTCGGCCCGTTTATCGTTTTGGTTTGAGCTGTAAAATGTTTTCGGCTTGGCAAGTCCTTCTATTCTGAAAGTTTGCATAGCGCGTCCGTCCTTGCGACGTGTGATTGACATAAAAAATACACTCCTTTAAAAAAAAGTTGCAAAAAACCAAGGAGTGTGATACAATAACTTTTGACGGATGTTAAGGATACACTCCTTGACAAGCCCCACGATTTCCTAAGTCGCGGGGCTTTTTATTTTAATTGCATTAAAAAACAAAATTACGGCTTATATTTGCCCGTGGAAATTAAGTATCGCGAAAATTCGAGCACCGCCGCAACGCCCTCTTCGGAAAGATAAGCGCACTCATCCATCAACTGCTGCTTGAGCGGCGGCGGTGCAACTATCGAATTGGGGTTCGAGTGATAAATAAAGCGCGGCTTTTCACCCTCGCACACGCAAAAGGCTGTTTGCCGATCCTCGGGCATAGTGAAGCTTACGGGCTTTTGAGTCACCGTCGGCTCATTTTTTGGTGGCGTTGTGCTTTCGCCGTCCGTTTCCGACTCCCATCCCATAATATACGCCGGAGTAACATCGAAAAGTTGAGCAAGCTTTTCGATGTTTTCCATAGGTATGCTTGTAACAATATCTTTTTCGTATTTAAATACGGTTTGCGTGGCAATATTCAGCTTCTTTGCAATGTCGCTTTGCGTCATTGCCGTTTTTTTACGAAGATATTTTATTCTTTCGCCAATGGTCATAAAAATTCACCGACTTTCAATCTAAAAATAACACATAAAGTTAAAAAAGTCAATCGAAAAGTTCAAAAATGCAAAAAATTATTCAAAAATGACTTGACGAGTTAAAAATGATATGTTATATTTAACGTGCAGGGTTAAAAAGTAACTTAAGAGAATTTAACGGGGAGGATTAAAAAATGGTAGATGTAAATTTACTCAAAAGCGAAATGTTAAAGTGTGGCTTAACACGCGGCGAGCTGTGCGAAAAAGCGAAAATATCGCAATCGACGTTTTCGAGAAGAATTAAGCACGGATTTTTCAGAACGGACGAGGCGACGCGTATAACGGAAATATTGAATTTGAAAAATCCCGCAGAAATTTTTTTCTCCCGCAATTAACGTAATGGGTTAAACGAGAGGAAAATTGACTTATAAGGTTTAAAACGTACTTGTATAATATGTAACGCCGAAAAACTTATTTTGAACGGAGAATGTGTTATGAAAAACAACAAAGAAATAACGCTTAAAGAACTGAAAGAAAAAATATTAAAAAGAAAAAACCGCACCTGCGATACGGTAATTGAGCGCAAATGGCATTTGTCCGAGGAAAAAAACGCAATATTAACCGCGCGCCCGCTGCGCCCCGGCGAAGACTTTGTGCGCGGTATGCGCCGTGTGAATAACGGATATGTTTACGAAGCGGTTGACAGAATAAAAAAAGAAGCTTTGGCGGTGAATGAAAGCAATGAAGAGTAAAGCACTTCGCAAGGCAATAAATACATATTGTATGCAGTTCGGATTGCAACTGACGGCAATAACGTATGTTGCCGCCGCCGCTTTCGAGGGAGAGCTTATGCCGCTTACGGCGGTTGTAACCGCGGCGGGACTGGTTTTCGGTATGAGAAACACCGTGACGCGGCTGTTGCATTATATAAATATTGCCGAGGAAACAAGCTGCAAAGGAGAATAAAAATGGGAAGAGAATATGAAGGAATACGTGAGCTTGTAGCACAACAGACGGCGCGGTTGGAGAGAGTGTTTCCGGGGAAAAATCATCTTTGGCAACGTGATATTGTGGAGGCATTCGAGGTGTCGCCCGAATTTGTGCGCAGCAGGTACGGAATAGGTCGAGAGGGGATAGACGTGCTGGGCTTTGCATGGATATTGGCGCGAGCGACATATAAAACAGAAAAAAGAGGCTTGTATTAAGGAGAGAAAAATGAAAACGGGTATTTGTACTTTATGCGGAAAAGAATACAAAAAGCGGCGCGGAAATGCTAAATACTGCGCAGAGTGTGCGCAAAAGACCACAAAATCGACCGCGAATGAAGATGCGGAAAAACGCCCGCGGAAAGCGGAAAACAAAAATGCGCACACACTCGCCGCAATAAATGCGGCGGCGCGGGCAAAGCATTTGAGCTACGGCAGATACGTGTCGCTTTATAAACTATAGGAGGCAGGGCAATGAATGTGATACCGTACTTTGTAACGGCGGCGTCGATAGCGGGAACGCTTGCAAACGCGTATCAAAAACGACAGTGCTTTTACATATGGATTTTTACGAATACGTTTTGGTGTATATACGATATAAGACTCGGGCTTTACAGTCAAAGTATTTTATACGGCGTATATTTACTCATAGCTTTTAAGGGGTTGAGAAAATGGAAGAAATAACGGCTCAAAGCTGTACGGATTGTATGCACGGGGAAGTGTGCGAAAGCCAAAACGGCATATGCAACAAATTTCGTGACAGGCGACATTACAGATACCTACCGTGCACCGAAGGCGACAAGGTGTTTGAGGTGTCGGCGTTGGGTGTGGAAGAGCGTAGCGTAAAGCACATCGAAATAAACATTTTCACGGAAACAACGCTTGTACCGCTGAAAAATTTTGACGTGACCTTGCACAAAAAACGCGAGGACGCACTTTCCGCATATGACCGCCAGCGTGCCTGGCGAATGGACGAGCTGAAAAAGGCGCGCAATATGACGGGAGTGAAATTCAAGAAAAAATAAGCACCTCGAAGCGGGCGGTGCAAAGAAAAATTAAAAAACGTCACGCGGGCGTTTCGGCGGGCTCGGTAAACGGATAGGTTTGAAACCAAATTCCATATTATGGATAATGCAAGTAATTTATGACGAGCTGTCGCGGGTGGGTAAAGAGTTAAAGACAATGTTGCAAAGTGAGGGAAAAAATGAAGAGCGGCGGGTGGTATATAAAAGAATACATAGCGGGAAGTATCGGAGAAAGAACCCTTTACCGAATTTCCGAGGAGCGGGGGACAAGCAAGCGCAAGGTTGAAAGCGAAATCCGTATTCGCGAAAAGAACGAAAAGAAAACCGAGCGCGAGGCGGCGCGCCTGTTGAATAAAAACTTCAAGCGCGGCGATGTGCTTATAGGGCTTGACTACGACAATGCGTCATACCGAAAAATATTCGGCAAGCTGAAAACGCCCGAGGAAAGAATACGTGCGGCGGAAAAGGAAGCGGCAAAGCTTTTGCGCAGAGTTAAGCGAGCGGCGGAAAAAAACGGCACGGCGGTAAAGGCGATATTATTTATAGGCGACATCGATACCGAAACAAAAGAACCTACGCGCATACATCATCACATAGTGGCGAACCGTGAAGCGGCGCACCTTTTCGGAGAAAAGTGGCACTATTGCCGCAATGCGGATTACGAAACGCTTGACGGGGAGGATAAAATCGGGCTGGCAAAATATCTTGTAGGACAGAGAACATATATTCCGAATGCAAAAGCATACACACGAACAAGAAACTTAAAGAGCGCAACGGCGGTGGTTACGCGTGCCGCTTTTACGGATACGTTGTTGCCGCCGCC
>CAZIQC010000088.1:0-5878 GCA_964541335.1 uncultured Oscillospiraceae bacterium | reverse complement strand
TTTATAATAATAGGCGCATTCGTATTTTTGTTCGAGGCGCTGAGTGTAATCATTCAGGTTACTGTTTACAAAAAAACAAAAAAGCGTGTGTTTAAAATGGCACCCGTACATCATCATTTTGAAAAATGCGGCTGGAAAGAAACAAAGGTGGTTGCGGTGTTTTGCGCAATTACCGCGGTTTTGTGCCTTATAGGCTACGCGGCGGTTTAGAAAGGAGGAGCTATGCCGAATAAAGACGGAGGCTATAAAAAAAACGGTCAGGTTGACTTTATATTGCTGATGACTGTAATATGTTTGCTGTTGTTCGGCTTGGTTATGCTTTTTTCGGCAAGCTCGCCGAAGGCTCTGCGCGAGGGAAACATTTATTCCATCATACTTAAGCAGGGGGCGATTTCGGTTGCGGGCTGTATGCTTATGGTGGCGGCAACGGGAATTGACTATCACATCTACAAAAAATATTCGCATATGATTATTTTTTTAACCGGAGTTGCGATGTATGTTGTGCCGCTGTTCGGCTTTGCCTCGCACGGTGCACGGCGGCAGGTGTCCGTGGGACCGATAAGCTTTCAGCCGTCCGAGGTGGCAAAGTTTGCATTGGTGATATATCTTTCGGCGCGGCTGACCGACAATAAAACCTCGAATTTGAAGGACACGCGCGTGCTTTTAAAATACGTGGGCGTTATCCTGGTATATTTATTTGCGTGCGTGCTGCAAAGTCATATGTCGGCGGCGGTTGTGCTGGCGGTAATCAGCGTAATGCTTTTGTTTGCGGCGGGACTTTCGACAAAGCTTCTTGCGTTGCTTTGTGCGGTTGCGGTGCCTCTCGGAACAATTCTCGTTATGTCGGAGGAGTACCGCGTAAACAGAATAAAGGCTCTGTTTCACCCGTTCGACTACAGCCGCGGTATAGGCTGGCAAATAATACAGTCGCTTTATGCCGTAGGCTCGGGCGGACTGTTCGGACTGGGGCTGGGGCAGTCGCGGCAAAAGTATCAATATCTGCCCGAAGCGCACAACGACTATATTTACGCCATAGCCTGCGAGGAGCTGGGCTTCGTCGGCGGAATTGCGATTATGGCATTGTTTGTGATATTTGTTTGGCGCGGCATTTCCGTTGCGCTTAACGCGCGCGACAAATTCGGTATGCTGATGGCATTCGGCATAACGTCAATCGTCGGTGTGCAAATGCTTATAAACATAGGTGTGGTGCTTTCTGTGTTGCCGTCCACGGGAATGCAGCTCCCGTTTTTCAGCGCGGGCGGCACGTCAATGCTTATAATGCTTTCGGGAATGGGTATATTGCTTAACATATCGAAATCAAGCAAAATAAAAAAAATATAGAGAGGTAAAGCTATGAGAATACTGCTTACCGGCGGCGGCACGGCAGGACACATAAATCCCGCGCTTGCCATTGCGAATTTTATAAAAGAAAAAGAAAAAAACGCCGAGTTTCTGTTCGTCGGCACTCGGCACGGATTGGAAAAGGAGCTTGTGCCCAAAAGCGGCTACGACATAAAGTTTATAGACGTGATGGGGCTTCGCCGCTCGCTTACGGCGGAAAATATCAAGGTTTTTGCGAAATATGTTAAAAGTATGGGGGATGCGCGCCGCATTATAAAGGAGTTCGCCCCGGATATTGTCATCGGCACGGGCGGCTACGTGTGCGCACCCGTGGTAAAAGCCGCACATCGGGCGAAAATACCGACGATTATACACGAGCAAAACGTTTTCCCCGGGCTTGCGGTAAAAATGCTTGCCCGCGACGCGGACGTTACCGCAATAAGCTTTGAAGAAACAAAAAAGATGATTAAAGCGAAAAAAATCCTTCTTACGGGAAACCCGCTGCGCCCCGACCTGTTTAAAACGGTGAACACAGCCGATTTGGCGCGGGGCTTCGGCTTCGACGATAAGCCGATTGCGCTTATGTTCGGTGGGTCGCTCGGCGCGCAAAAAATGAACGACGCCCTCTTGGAAATGCTGTGCGGCGGCATAACCTCGTTTAACCTTATTGCGGCAACGGGCGAGCGCTATTATGACGACGTAGCCGAAAAGCTGAAACAAAAGGGCATAAACATACGCGAAATTCCCAACGCCGTTGTTATGCCGTATATATACGATATGGAAAACGTGTTCGGCGCGGCGGATATAATAATCGGGCGCGCGGGGGCGATAACCGTCAGCGAAATAACGGCACTGGGCAAAGCGGCGGTGCTTATCCCCAGCCCGAACGTGGCGCACAATCATCAGGAATACAACGCGCGCTATCTGCAAAAGAACGGCGCGGCGGCAATGATTGCCGAAAGCGAGCTTTGCGGCGAAAGACTGCGCGGCGAAATCGACGCGATTTTGAGTGCGGGCGGCACACTTGCCGAAATGCGCGGCGCGTCGAAAGCGTTGGGCATAACGAATGCCTGCGAAATAATTTACAACGCGGCAAAGGAGCTTACGGTAGCGCAAGGTGCGCACCGCCGCCCGAAAAAATAGACAAGGAGCGATTTGTAACCGCACGACCGAAACGGGCATAGTATATATCAGAACACGGCGAAGCCTGTTTTGGAGGTGCGATTTTGGAAAAGTACATAATAAACGGCGGAAAAGCGCTTTTTGGTGCGGTGCGCGTTCACGGGGCAAAAAATGCGGTTTTGCCGATAATGGCGGCATCGCTTTTGGCGGGAGATGTGTGCAAAATATACGACTGCCCGCGCCTGAGCGACGTGCTTCACACAATGCGTATACTCGAGAAGCTCGGCTGTCGCACGGCGCTTGAAAACGGCACGCTTACAATCGATTCGTCCGCCCTTAAAAATTACGAAATACCCGACGAGCTTATGCGTGAAATGAGAAGCTCGATAATATTTTTGGGGGCGCTTACCTCGGCGGTGGGGCGTGCGCGTTTGAGTGCGCCCGGCGGGTGCGAGCTTGGCAACCGACCCATAGACCTGCACATAAAGGCATTGCGCGAAATGGGTATGACAATAAAAGAGGAAAACGGCTATCTTTTGTCGGACGCGTCGAAAATGCACTGCGCGGATATTCAGCTCGGCTTTCCGAGTGTGGGCGCAACGGAGAACATCATTCTTTCGGCGGTAAAGCTTAAGGGCATTACAACGATAAGCAACGCCGCGCGCGAACCCGAAATAGTTGACCTGTGCCGCTTTTTGAACGGTATGGGCGCAAAGGTGACTGGCGCGGGAACGCCTGTTGTCACGATTTTCGGCAGGGCGCATTTTCACGGAACGGAGCACACCGTTATGCCCGACAGAATTGTTGCGGCAACGCTTATGTGCGCGGCTATGACGACCAAAAGCGAAATCTTGCTCGAAAACGTGCGCGCCGACCATTTGGACGCGGTTTTGGCAACGCTTCGCGAGAGTGGCGCACGCACGGAAATTTTCGAGGACAAAATATATATATCCGCGCCGAAAAGGGTTTTGCCCGTAAGCATTATAAAAACGCAGGTTTACCCCGGCTTTCCGACGGACGCGCAGTCGGTTACGGCGGCATATCTGTGCGGGGCGGACGGCACAAGCGTGATTGTGGAAAATCTTTTCGACAGCCGCTACAAAATAATTCCCGAGCTGTGCAAAATGGGCGCGGACATTTTGCAAGACGGCAGAGTGTGCGTTATAAAGGGCAAAAAGTTGCACGGCGCACAGCTTCGCGCAATGGATTTGCGCGGGGGTGCCGCGCTGACGATTGCCGCCTTGGGTGCGGAGGGGGAAAGCCGCGTGGAAAACATACATTATATAGAGCGCGGCTACGATACGCTTCACAATATGCTTGCCGCATTGGGTGCGGATATAAAAAAGGAGTAGAGCTATGGCACAAAAGAAGCTTGTTCTCAACAGAAAACAGAAAAAACAGCTTACGGCTTTGTCGGGGGTGATAACTCTGGCGGCGGCAATTGCGATAATTTTGCTCACGCCGGCGTTTAACATTCGCAAAATTACCGTAAGCGGAAATTCCGTTTTGGATAAGAACGATATAATACAAAGCTCGGGCATTGTAACGGGCGTAAGCATTTTTTCCGTAAGCACGCGCGAAGCGGAAAAATTTATAGAAGAAATGGGCTACGTGGATAAGGCACGCGTAAAAAGACAGCTTCCCTCCGCAATTAAAATTACCGTGGAGGAAGCGGTCGGCGTGGCGGAGCTTACGGCAAAGGGCGGCAAGCTTATAATCACTGCCGACGGAAGAGCCGTGGAGCTTAAGACGGAGGATAAAAAATCGGAAAACGCCCCCGCGCTTCCCGCGATTAAGGGGCTTAAAAACGTAAAATACAAAATCGGCAAAAAAATCACCGCCGACGCGGACACCCTTTCGGTGCTTTTAACCTGTCTTAAGGAATTTTCGAAAAATTCGGTAATTTTCGATATGACGCAAATAGACGTGACAGACCCCTCCGCCGTAACCTTTTTGTACAACGGCGGCAAGCTGACCGTAAACTGCGGAAGCGCCGAAAAGCTTGATTACAAGATGGAGTGCTTTGCACCCATTTTGGAAGAACTCGGCGACGACCCGGAGGGCTATGTCGACCTTGAGCGGCTTATATATCGAAGCAAACAATAATTATTTGTAAACAAATAAAAATTTTTCTTGAAAGTGAACGGGTTTCGGTGTATTATATATAATATATACTTGTAGGTTGATAATTTATTACACATAGAGGAGGAATTCCGATGAGAATGGAATATGCTGACGAGTTGGGCGCGGCTCAGAAAATTAAGGTAGTTGGTGTCGGCGGCGGCGGAAACAATGCCGTAAACCGTATGGTTGAAGCCGGGATAAAGGGCGTGGAGTTTATTGCGATAAATACCGATAAGCAGGCTCTCACAAAAAGCCAGGCAAGCCAAAAAATACAAATAGGCGATAAGCTTACCAAGGGACAGGGTGCCGGCGGTAAGGCGGAAATCGGCAAAAAAGCCGCGGAAGAAAGCCGCGGAGAAATAGAACAGGTATTGAAAGACGCCGATATGGTATTCGTAACGGCAGGTATGGGCGGCGGCACGGGAACGGGCGCGGCTCCCATAGTTGCGGCAATCGCAAAGGAACTTGGCGTTTTGACGGTGTCCATCGTTACAAAGCCTTTCGGATTTGAGGGCCGCCGCAGAATGATTCAGGCGGAAGAAGGAATAGAACAGCTCAAGGGCAACGTGGACACGCTTGTCGTAATTCCCAACGACCGCTTGCTTGACATCAGCAATAACAAGACAAGCCTTATCGACGCATTTAAGGACGCGGACGAGGTTTTGCGCCAGGGCGTGCAGGGCATATCCGACCTGATTGTGGGCGCGGGACTTATCAACGTGGACTTTGCCGACGTTACAACCGTTATGAAGGACGCGGGACTTGCGCATATGGGTATCGGTCGCGCAAGCGGCGAAAATCGTGCCGAGGAAGCGGCTCGTATGGCAATCGAAAGCGCTCTTCTCGAAACAACCATCGACGGCGCAACGGGCGTGCTCATAAATATCATCGGCGGCTCTAACCTTAATCTGCACGAAACAAATGCCGCGGCACAGCTTATCGGCGATTGCGTGGACGAGGATGCAAACGTTATCTTCGGCGCGGCTATCGACGAAAGCTTGGAGGACGATATTATCATTACCGTTATCGCAACCGGGCTTGACGGCAAGAAAAAGGACAAAAAGGACGACTTTTTCGGAAATGCGGGATTTGCTGACGACGATTTGGACGTTCCCGGTTTTTTGCAGAAAAACAATTTTGATTGATGGGAGAGGTTAGAATGGAGTTTTTCGACAAGGTAAAAACAACGGCGGCGGAGGTTTGCGACGCGGCGGGAAAAAAGAGCAAGGAGCTGTATGCGACGGCACGCCTGAAAATAGAAATCGGCGAAAAGCAAAAATCCGTGAAAAAT
>CAZIQC010000087.1:0-5879 GCA_964541335.1 uncultured Oscillospiraceae bacterium | reverse complement strand
CGTCAACCAGCGCAACGATAATTTCGCCGTTGAGCGCAACCTCCCTGCGCTCAACGATAACGTAGTCGCCGTCAAGAATACCTGCGTTTATCATACTTTCGCCGCGCACGTGCAACATAAAAATATCGTTTTTTGCGGCAAAATCCATCGGAAGCGGGAACGTTCTTTCCAAATTTTCTTCCGCCAAAATCGGCAAGCCCGCACTTATGCGCCCTATAACGGGCACCTCCAAATACTCGCGCTCCGTCGGGTACGGCGCGGCGGGAAGGGATAAATCGGGCTTTTCGTCGGCGTCGCACAGGCGCAAGCCGCGCGAGCTTCCCTGTGACCTTACCAAAAGCCCTCTTTTTTCGAGCCGATTTAAATACCCGTGCACGGTTGAGGGCGAATTAAGCCCCACGCCGCGGCATATCTCGCGCACCGTCGGCGGATAGCCGTTTTCGTTGCAGTAAGCCTGTATATAATTTAAAATTTGCTGTTGCTTGTCAGTATTTGCCGCCATAATCGCGCCCCCGATAATTTCTTTGTTTGATTTAAGTTTGTTATAAAATCAGTGTATGATTTAGATGCACCGCTTTCGGCGATATACTCGCTTCGCTCGTGCGGTATATTTTCGTTTTGCCGAAAATGCGATATACCCCCCATTTCATTCGGTTGCGATATGATATAAATTCCTTATTCTCGTCCCGAAGGGACATATCGCATCCGTTAGGATATATCGCGCCGAGCGGCATATCGCAAATTCCACCGGGAATTTATATCGCTGATTTCATCTTTGATGAAATCATTATAACATATCTATATCACAAATTCAAACATTTGTTCGCAAAAACCGAAAAAAATTTTTCGAGCTATTTTTGCTGCATAAAATCTATCGGCGAACAGCCCGTTGCCTCTTTAAACGAGCGCGAGAAGCTGTGTATGCACGAATACCCCAGCATATCGGAAATTTCGCTCACGGTTTTGTTTTGCTCGCGCAAGAGCCGCTTTGCCTCGGCTATTTTTAAGCTTCGGTAATACTGCATCGGACTTTGTCCGACGGTTTCGTTAAAAATTGCACTCAGCCGCGATTTGCCGATTAAAAAGCGGTTGCACAGTTCCTGCTGAGTAAGCGGGGTGTAAATATTTTCGCGCATACAGCTTTTTACAAGCTCTGCTATGGATTTTTGCGCAAGCAGGCGAGATTGCGCATTGTGCGTTATTTTTTTTGCGTCACACGCTCCGGTGCGTACCAGGTGGATTAAAAGCTGTTCGAAATAGCAAGCGAGCATTTGCGTACTGCCGAACGGTGCGTACGAAAAATCAAGACTGCGTTTATCGGCATATTCGCACGGAACACCTTGCAGTGCGTGCTTTGCCTCCTTTATAAAAAGAGAAATGAGCCGCGCGGCGGTTTTATCCGCGCAAAAGGTTTTTTTCGCAAAAAAATCAATTGCGGGACTGTGCGTCGTAAAGGAAATGACTATCATACTGTTTCCCGTTTTTTTATCGGATATGTGTGCGTGAAACTCGCCCGGCTGGTGAAAAATCATCTCACCGCAGCCGAGACTTCGTGCGGTGTCCTCCGTTACGGCGACAACGTTTCCGCCGTCCACATACACCATTTCCCAAAAATCGTGCTTTTCGGGCGAATGTGTGAAATCGTTCCCGAAAGAAAAGTAGTATATACTGTTAAATCCGTCAATCGAAATATCCTTTTTTACGGGCTGAATATCAAACAAAAAGCAACACCTCGGAAAAAATGTTAAACACTATGTAAAAAATATCAAATACAATTCGTTTAAATAATTATATAATACTTTTATCGAAAAAACAAGCTTTTTTGAAAGGAAGGATAATGATGAACGTATTGGCGGTAGGCTGTCACCCGGACGATGTGGAAATTGCTTGCAGCGGCACATTGGCAAAATGTGTTAAACGGGGTGACAAGGTAACGGTTTGCCATGTGGCAAACGGAAATATGGGGCACGAGGTGATTATGCCCGATGAGCTTCGCACAATGCGCGCCGCGGAAGCAAAAAGCGCGGGTGCACTGGCGGGCATTGAGGTTGTAACCTTGGATGTCGATGACCTTAGGGTAAATGCGGCAGAGCTTGCACAGCGCGACGCGTTGGCGGAGCTTATAATAAAGGTTCAACCCGATTTTATAATCACACATAATCCCGATGATTATATGACGGACCACACGGCAACGTCCAAGCTGGTGTTCGACGCGTCGTTCGTGGCAAGTGTGCCGCGCTATAACGGCGGCAAAAAAGCGGCACTCACACCTATTTATTATATGGATCCCTTGGCGGGCGTCGGCTTTAACCCCACGGAATATGTGGACATTACGGACGAAATCGACCTTAAAATTCAAATGCTGGAGTGCCACGACAGTCAGCTTCGCTGGATGCGCGACCACGACAAAATAGATTTTGCCGAATTTGTGCGTTCCTGCTCGCGCTTTCGCGGCTTGCAGTGCGGCGTAATGTATGCCGAGGCGTTTACACAGGCTTACGGCTGGGGTAAGATGACTACCAAAAGATTGCTTCCGTAAAAAATGAGAACAGGAGAAAGAAAATGATAAAAAGAAAAAACGAAATAAAAATAACTGCCGAGCAAAATGCCCGCGGCGAGGATAAGCTCTTTTTACACAACCTTGCCGATTTCGACTCTAAAAACAAAAAGCTGCGCACATTTGCGCGCGCCGTTTTAAAGTCCGGCGAAGAGGTGGAGTTTCACGTACATATCGGGGAGAGCGAAAGCTACTACATACTTTCGGGCAGCGGAATGTATGACGATAACGGAAGCTTAACGCCCGTGTCCGCGGGTGACGTAACCTTTACGCCCGACCAAACGGGGCACGGTATAAAAAACACGGGAAACGGCGACCTTGAATTTATTGCATTGATAATTACGGATTGAGAGGTGATTGTATGAAAAAGGTAAGATGGGGCGTTATCGGCTGCGGAGGCATAGCCGATAAAAGAACAATCCCGGGTATGCTTCTGTCTGACAACGCCGAGTGCGTTGCGGTGATGGATTTAAACGAGGAAACCGCAAACCGCGTCAAAGAAAAATATGGTATCGCGAGGGCATTTACGTCGGTTGACGAGCTTTTGGCGTGCGACGATATTGACGCGATATATATAGCCACCCCCGTGTTTTGTCATACGGAGCAGGTGCGCGCGGCGGCAGACGCGAAAAAGCACATATTGCTTGAAAAGCCGATGGCGCTTACCTGTGCACAGGCCTGCGAAACAGAGGCATACTGCAAGGAAAAGGGGGTGCTTCTCGGGGTAGGCTTTATGATGCGCTTTCACGATGCACACCGCCTTGTTAAGGAAGAGCTTGAAAAAGGTACGATAGGCGAAATCGTGTCGGCATATGCCAAGTTTAACGGCTGGTATCCCACATCGGAAAAGCGTTGGCGGCAGACAAAGGCGTTCTCCGGCGGCGGCACAATGATGGATATGGGCATACACTGCATAGACCTGCTTCAATATATGACAGGGCTTAAAGCAACCGAGGTTTCGGCGATGTGCGAAAATCGCATATTCGATTATCCCGACACGGAGGACAGCGCCACGGCGATTATGCGTATGGAAAACGGCGCACTTTTTACGGTTGAGTCCAACTTTAATATTCCCGAAGAGGCGGGCGGCAACAAGTTCGAAATATACGGAACAAACGGCTCGATAAGTGCCGTGGGTACACTCGGTCAGGAAGAAGTGGGCGAGGTTTTCGTTACCGCTTTTGACGGCGAAAACGCCGAACGGCGCAAATTGTCATACGAAAGCGGAAATATGTATACCAAGGAAATACACCTTTTCGGCGAGGCGGTGCTGTGCGCGGGTAACGTGCCCGTGACGCCCGAGCAGGCGATTTTCGACCAAAAAATTGTGGAAGCCGTATACGAAAGCGAAGAGAGCGGCAAGCGCATAAGGCTTTAAACGAGAGGAGGAAAACCGATGAAAAAAACGGCGTGTGTGGGCTTGCTTGTTGCCGATATAATTACCAAGCCCGTAACAAAAATGCCCGAAAAGGGAACTCTCGAAAATGTGGAGTCTATCTCGCTTCATAACGGCGGCAACGCAATGACCGCGGCAATAAACTTAAAAAAGCTCGGGTGTGAGGCGTCAATCGTGGGAATGGTCGGTAACGACTTCTTCGGACAATTTTTGGCGCAAAGGCTCAGGGAAGAGGGTGTTGACGTGCGTGCGCTAAAGCACAGCGACGCGGCACAAACCTCCGCCTCGGTTTTGATGATTGACAATAATGCCGAGCGCACGTTCTTTCACTGCGTGGGCGCAAACGGGGCGTTTTCCTACGATGACATAGATTTTGACGTAATAGCCGAAAATGACGCGGTGTTTCTCACGGGCACGTTTTTACTGCCCGGTATTGACGGAGAACCTACGGCAAGATTTCTCAAAAAATGCCGCAATATGGGAAAAACAACGTTTCTCGATGTGCATTGGGACGCAAGCGGAAGATGGGCGCAAACGCTCGATTGCGCAATGCCGTACATAGACGTGTTTATGCCGAGCATTGACGAGGCGCGCCGCCTTTCCTCGGGGGAAACACCCGAAAAAATGGCAGAAGAATTTTTGCAAAAGGGCGTCGGCGCGGTTGTTATAAAAATGGGCGGCGACGGTTGCTTTGTAAAGGAACGCGGCTGTGCGGGATATATGGTGCCCGCGCTTAAGAACATCAACGTGACGGATACCACCGGTGCGGGCGACAGCTTTTGCAGCGGATTTTTGGCGGCATATGCGAGAGGGGAAAGCTTTGGGCAATGCGTGCGCGTTGCCAACGGTGCCGGAGCGCAAAGCACCACACAAAAGGGCGCAACCTCGGGCATAAAATCATACGAAGAGCTTATGGAATTTATAAAAACACACGAGGAGGAAAATCAATGCTTGTAACACTTAAGGAGATTTTGCAAGACGCGGAAGAAAAGAAATACGCGGTGGGACTTTTCAATATGCTTAATCTTGAAATGGCGCGCGGAATTATAGAGGCTGCCGAAGAAGAAAAAAGCCCCGTAATTCTCGGCGTTGCACAGGTGCATTTGCCGATTATCCCGTTTGATTGCGCGGCGGTAATTATGCGACTGCTGGCTGATAAGGCAAAAGTTCCCGTATGCCTGCACTTTAACCACGGCGTAACCTACGAATGTATAATGGAGGCAATGCGCGCGGGCTTTTCGTCGGTAATGTATGACGGAAGCGCGCTTCCCTACGAAGAAAACATTGCCAACACGCGCGAGGTAAGTCGTGCGGCACACGCACTGGGAATAAGCGTGGAGGCGGAGCTTGGGCACGTGGGCAGCGGCGACAACACGCAGGATTTTGAAAGCGCCGACCTGTACACAAACCCCGCCGAGGTGAACGATTTTATTCGCCGCGCCGATGTGGACGCGCTGGCTGTGGCAATAGGCACCGCGCACGGGCAGTATGTAAAAAAGCCGAAGCTTGATATAAACAGACTGCAAAGCATATACGACATTGCCGAGAAGCCGCTTGTGCTCCACGGCGGAAGCGGACTTACCGACGAGGATTTTAAAAATACCGTCAACCACGGCATAAGAAAGGTAAACATATGCACGGAAATGTGCGTTGCCGCGCGTGAAGCGTATATGAACAGTACGCACCACGAGCAGCTTTTCACCGAAGCGAAGGACGCGGTTAAAAAGGTTGTAAAAGAAAGAATGACGCTGTTCGGAAGCAGCAATAAAGCTTAAGGAGGAAATAACGATGGATTTTATGAGTACGGTTAAGGGTAGCTTGCTCGAGGGCTTTTATCCCAAGGGATGGGATATGCAAAAAATCGACGAGTGCTGTGAAAAGGGAGTTGTGCGCGAGAGCTTTTGGCACAAGGATTTTACCCCCGTT
>CAZIQC010000086.1:0-5986 GCA_964541335.1 uncultured Oscillospiraceae bacterium | reverse complement strand
GGGGCTTTACAAGCGGAAGATATATCTTGTAATAAATCTTTAACGGGTGCAAGCCGTCAATCGTTGCCGCCTCGTAAAACTGATTCGGTATTGCCTTAAAGCTTTGGCGCATAAGGAATATTCCCGTAACAGAGCCGAAAAACTTGGGCACAATAAGCGGAATATATGTATTCAGCGCGCCCAACTTGTTCCACATTACATACTGCGGCACGGCAAGAATCGTTCCCGGGATATACATTGTCGCCAATGCCACCAAAAACAAAACATTTGTTGCGCGGCTTTCATATTTTGCAAAGCCGTATCCGGCAAGCGTTTCCGAAAATACAACACCGATTATGCACATACCCGTGATAAATACGCTGTTTAAAGCATACTGTCCCATATTTCCCTCGTTCCAAACGCGCGCATAGTTGTCGAAGCGAAACGGCGGCTTGAAAAATTCGGGCGGAATTTGATACGCCTTTCCCGCGGATTGAAGCGAGGTTGATATTGTCCACGCAAACGGCGCAACCATTATAAACACGCCGATAAGCAAAAGCAGTGTAAACACCGCTTTCGGCAATGCGGCTTTAAGCTTATTCATAATGCACCCACCTTTTTTCCATTTTTGTTTGAATAATCGTTACGGCAAACACAAACGCAAACGATACCCAACACACGGCGGACGCAATACCGATTTTGTTAAACTGGAATGCGTTGTTGTAGATAAGCATATTCGGCACGGTAAATTCACTCGACGTAACACCGCCCGTACCGAGCATAACCAAGAACGAGTCGAACACCGAAAGCGAATTCGACAAGCCGAATATTATCAGCATAAAAATTGTGGGCGTCATCAGCGGAAGAATTATTCTGAAAAACTTCGCCAAAGTACCCGCACCGTCTATCGTTGCGGCTTCGAGCACGTCTTCACTCACATTTTGCAAGCCCGCCAGCGCATAAATCGAGGCGTAGCCCACGCCCTTCCATACAGCCACAAGCGCAATGCTTGACACTACCTCCACCCACGATGTACTGAAGGTGAAATTAAACGGTCCTATGCCGAAAGCCCCCAGTGCCAAATTTATAAGTCCGTAAGTAGGATTGAACAAGCTTATAAAAATAAGACTTACCGCAACCCACGGAAGAAGCGACGGCACAAAATAAATTATTCTTATAAGCTTCATTCCGCGCAGCTTTTGATTGAGCGCAACCGCAAGCACACACGCAATAAACACGTTCAGCGGAATATATACCAAAGCATACATTCCCACATTTCTCAGTGCGCACCACATATCAACGCTTTTCAACACGCTTATGTAATTTTTCAAGCCAACGAATTTCGGCGGATTGAAAAGGTTATATTCCGTAAAAGAAAAGTATATCAAGCATATAATCGGAATTATCGAAAATGCTATCAACCCTATTGTGTAGGGTGCCAAGAATACCGCTCCCCACTTTTTATCACGCTTGAGCATTGTTCCACCTCGCAAATTATGTTGTTAAACAAGTATGTCCCGTATTTTTGCCGCGCCCCATGTGCTTGAGCGTACACGGGGCGCGGCAAAAGCACAAAGGCTTTTATGCTTTAATTGCCGAGAAGCTCGGTCACGACCTTGTCAACTCTTTGTGCCGCGTCCTTTGCGCTTACCGTACCCGACTGCATTTCCAAAAATGCCTGCTCCGCCTTGGGCTTCCATTCCTCCCATGTGGAACATTCGAAAAGCGTTATTCCGTGTTCGTCCAAGCCTTTGTAGAACGCGCCCTTGTTTACGGGAACGGTGTCAATTGTATCTATCGTTTCAAGTGCGGATTTGCGCACCGGAATACCTATCGATGTAAACTTGTTCGCAACGATGTTTTGCGACTCTTCGCCGAGGAAATGCTTTATCCATTTCCATGCGGCATCCTTGTTTGCATCCGAAGCCTTGGAATACACAACCCACTGGTTCGGCACATAAATGCAGCTTCGGTTTCCGTCATAGCCGACGGGCATCATCTGCGCGTCATAGCTGAAGCCCTCGGGCGCATTTTCGTTGATAACCGCCGTTGTGGAAAGCAAGCATATAAGCATACCTACTTTGCCCGTATAGAATGCGGTATTCACGTTTCCGTTGGCATCCGTCCAAATTTTGTCGGGGCTTATCTTAGAACCCAAAACGGTATCGCGGTAAAGCTCCAACCCCTCTATGGTCTTTTTATCCGCGAAGAGAGATTTTGTCTTGCTTTCGTCAAGCGGCGCGCCACCCTTTGCCAAAATAAACGGAAGCCACCCCGTTGTCATATTAGACCCCGTTGCAAGCCCGTAGATGTCGGTTTTACCGTCACCGTCGGTGTCAACGGTAAGCTTCTTTGCTTTTTCAAGCATATCTTCAAAGGTCCAATCCTCCGTCGGATATTCCACCCCGTATTCGTCGAACAGCGCCTTGTTGTAAAGCACCGCCGCAGACGAAAGCGAATGTGTAATGCCCCAAACCTGTCCGTCCGTGCCTTTTATAATATCCAACGCTGACGTATAGTCATCGGCATTTAAATCCGACTTGATTTTCCCGCTCAAATCGAATGCCGCCCCCATAGAGCCGAGTGTTGCCGCATAGCCCGAGTCCGTCATAAATACGTCGGGCGCGTTACCCGCCGCAACCTGCATTTTGAGCTTTGTTTTAAAGTCCGACCAAGGGGTTTCATCGATTTCCACCTTGATGTTTTTGTTTTCTTCCTTAAACGAGTCGATAATTTCAAACGGAGTAAGCTGATCTCCGTTCGGCACACCGATTTTAAGAGTAACCTCATCGGAGGAGGTCTTTTTACCGCAGCCTACGCACGAAAGCATCAACGCGGCAGCCAAAGATAATGCGAACAGTTTTTTCATATGAATCCCCTCTTTAAAATTTAATTCGTGTGAAATATACAATTTCAAACAATTTAATTATACGTAGTTTCGGCAAATTTGTACATACATTTTCGTGTTAAAAAAATGAACTTTGATATTCTTTTTTATTTATTTTTCCGTCGGCGCACTTTTCCGGGCGATACGCCGAAGCGTTTTTTAAACGCCTTGGAAAAATAGCTTTCGGAATTAAAGCCCGACATCAGCGCAATTTCCACGATGGTCATATCGGTCATTTTAAGCATACCGTTGGCATAGTTTAAGCGTGTGTTCAAAAGATAGTCGCGAAACGGCATACCTACCATTTTGTGAAACATTTTCGAAAAATGCGTCGGCGACATACACATAACCTTTGCAACGGAATCGCGGTCAATGCTTTCGAGATGAAAGTTACTGTTTATATACGACAAAGCCTCCGAAAACTTTGCAATATCGCTTGAGGTGTGTGCGCCGTTTTCCGAAATTTCCGACAAAAAGGCAAACAGCCACTCTATGCTCGATTTCATAATAAACGCACTGTCACGGCTGTTGGCGTCATATCTTTCGCACAGGAAGTCACACATATGCGACACACACTCGAAATTCTTTTCCGACAGATGAATTATTTTCATATTTTGCGGAATGAGCGATATTGTCGCGGGAGAAATAAGCCCCATCGAAAACGCAATGTTGTAGGATTTCATCGGGCTTCCCTTTTGTATGGTGTAGCTGTGGCAGTCGGACGGTGCAAGCAGAACAACATCTCCGCAAGATAAATTAAACTCCTTGTCGTTTACGGTGCTTACAACGTCGCCGCTTATTATAATGTCAATTTCGTAAAAGTCGTGTCTGTGAAGAGGCAGACTTTCAGCGCAAACCGATTGATGAATATAATAAGGACCCGACACCTTAAAGGTTTCGTTAAGACTTATCATATTCGTGCTTACGGATTTTGCCATAAATTTTCACCTCATTCTGTCACAAATGTATTATTCGTTAAGCATCCACACCGCTGTTTTACTTTCGTTTGTCCACGTTTTCCCCGCTGATTCATAATCAATAACGCGGAAAACCCCGCCGTTTTTTTGCGGAACGCACATTTCAAGCAGATGACGTTTCGGCATAATATCTTTTTCCGGGAAAAAAGTCTTGACATATCCGTCTTTTTCCACCATAACGTCCACCGGCATATCCATATTGTGCCCAAGCCTTTTTTCCGCGGCAAGCATAATCGGGTCTCGCCTTAACGCTATATGTTTTTTTGCCGCGGGGTCTTCTTTATCATATTGCGGTACAATATAGTTTTTCCCCCAAACAACTTTATTCATCAGCACTTGCTTTCCGTAAGAAATCGGATAAATCGCTTCGGTTCGCATATCTGCTTCAAGGTTGATTACGTCGCCGTTGTTCCAAATTCTGTTAAGATGTATATTTCCGTTCTCGGTCAAAATATTTTCTCCGTTTACAAGCAACGTTGTTTTTTTGCTCCAAGACGGATTTCTCAAAACAAGCTCAAATCGCTCTTCTTTTTCAATTTTAACGGTTATTTTTATTTTCCCGCTTACGGGGTAGTCGGTTTCCGTTACAAATTCAACCTTGTTGCCGGACGGGGTCAGGGTTTCGGTCTTTCCGTCGATATACAAATTATACAAAAAACCGTTTTCTCCGCTTAATATTGCCATATCAAAAATCAATCCCGCTCCCACAGAGCCTATACATGCACAACAACCGTAATAGCGTCCGTCGCGCATAATCTTAAAGCCGCCGATTGCTCTTCCGCGCGTACCCGCCACAAGCGGACTGTAGCTGTCGAACGGAAGCGGTTCTATCTTGGCATTTGGATATTTTTTTGCAAAACTCGGCTCAATTGCGCGTTCGGTGTTTATTGCGCCGAAATACGCGTTGTACATAAAAATTTCAAATGCGTCCGCATATTTTGTATCACCCGTCAGGCGCGTAAGCTGCCAAAATAATTTCATCAGCGTAACGGTTACGCAGGTTTCCTGCGCAATTTCTCCGTTGGTCGTATTTGCCTGGCGAACGGTACTGTGGTCAAACAGCTCGTGTGTGCAACCGCTCGAGCCTATAACGGTAAAATCGCTTTCCAACACTTTGTCTGCAAAGTTGATAACGGCGATTTTGTATTTTTCGATGTGCGTTATTCGGTAAAATTCAAGCAACCCCTCAAAACACGACATCATTTCATACGCCTTGGTAGGGGTATTGATACGGAAACAGCTTGTTCTCGTACGCCAAATCGAAAATGTTTTCCACATCGGTTCCGCCGCAATTTACTATATATTCGGCAAAGGCAAAATATTTTTGATCGCCCGTAACGGTATACAGCCTGACAACGGGTTCCAAAATCGAAGACGAATTCAGTCCGCGCCAATGATTGGTTGCGGCGGTAATACTCTTTTTGCCGTCATTTTCATCTCCGATTTCGGCGATAATATAATCAAGCTGTTTGCACATTGACGCAACAATTCTTTCGGCAAGCTCGTCATCCTTGCATATTTCCAAAAAATACTGCATTCCCAAAAGAACGTATTTTCTTGCCCATATATCCCACCCGATAAATTCATTTTCGGGGGAATAAGTGCTTATTCTTCCGTTTTTCTCTTGGGTGCTCAATATATCCGAAACAGTTTCTTCAAGCACGCGGTACAATTGCGGATTTTCGGTATAAGCGTAAATAAAGCACGCACCGCGCATCATCTTTCCCCAGTATTCGCCCCTCCAACCGCAGTCAAAATCGTCGGCATCTCTTTCGCGAAATCGGTCGACAAAGCATTTCCATAAATCCTTGCGCAAAAGCTGAAAATCCTCGATGTATCGTATTGCGTCGTCAACGTAGCCCGTATATTTTGCCTTGTTTTTAAAATCGGTAAAATACCTGTCGGTGGACAAGCAGGGATAATATGCACATCTTTTTGAATAAATATCTCTCATAAGGCACCCTTTCTTGACAAATAACAGCTAATGTTCTCGATACGAGAACATTAAAGGCATATGCCTTTACACATTTATTTAATAAATTTTATATACACCCCGTCAAGTAATCCCGAGGGCAATCTGTGCTCGGTGTATTTATTCGCAAGGCTGTTTGTAACCTTTACACGCACCTCGTTTATTCCGCTT
>CAZIQC010000085.1:0-6076 GCA_964541335.1 uncultured Oscillospiraceae bacterium | reverse complement strand
TACCGCCGTGAAAGGGCGGTGTCTTAACCGCTTGACCAACGGGCCGTATGGTAGCGGCGAGTGGGCTCGAACCACCGACCTAACGGGTATGAACCGTTTGCTCTAGCCAACTGAGCTACGCCGCCATGTCCAGACCACTGCTTGACACATCTGCTATTATAATACAGCGTTAAATAAAAGTCAAGCTTTTTTTTCAATTTTTATAATTTTCTTTTTTGCGACATTTATCGGGCACTGTCTGCGAAAGCTTGCTTGGCTGTTTTCAAAGAATTGCGGTACTCATATCCTCCGGGCGCAAAAGATAGATTGTGCGTCCGCGATTTTTTGCGTAGCGAACCGTGTATGCTGTGCCGCCGTTAAAAGTGCCGTTCCAAACGGCAATCAGCGCGTCGGCATTGTCCACCATAAAACGGTTGCGCGCAAGCATACAATCGCGCGTATATACGGGGCTTATAACGGTTTTTTCGTCACAGCTTTGTAAAATTTTATTGTAACGCGCTCGGTCTGCCTCGCACCAACCGTCGGCCTGTTGCGGACAGGGAAGCACGCTGTGCAGTCTTATGCTGTTATCAACCGACTTTTTTTTAAGCACCTCTTCGGCGGCGTACATATCCGTTCCGCGCGCCATACCGCAAATAAATTCGGTAACTCCGTCATTGATACGTTGTTGAATAATCTCCGAAAGTATTTTTTTCAAAAGAACACACCGCTCATCGGTTTCGTTTGTCCTCCAAGGAAGCTGTTGCGGACGGTGTCCGCTGAAGCAGCAACACATAAAAACTCCCCCCGTCATAATGCTTTCCGTTGCAAAATCAGTGAACAATTCTGGTAACATACTTTTAGCTGAATTCATTATAGCACAAGCCTCAAGAAAACGCAAACATTTGTTTGCATTCTCGCAATTTTATTTTCTGCGAAACAGATTTTCAATTTCATTAAAATTTTAATTTTCGGTAAATCGAGTTGCGCATTTACGCTTTTTTAAAGTATAAAAGCCGCATTTATTGCCTATAATTATACCGAAGGAGTTGAAAAAAATGGATAATACGGCATTGGCTATTGTCATAATCGGGGCTTTAAACTGGGGGTCTGTCGGTCTTTTCGGCGTGGATTTGGTTGCGCTTTTGTTCGGCGGGCAAACCTCCGCTTTAAGCAGAATTGTATACACGGTTGTCGGGCTTGCGGGGCTGTGGTGTATTTCGCTGTTGTTTAAGGAGAAAATCCCCGCGCAAAGCACCTCGAAAAATCGTTGAAGTCTGTCGTAAAAAATTTTCACCAAAAAACGGTAACTTTTCTGTATTTCACCCAAAAAGCTGTTTATCAACAGCCGGGGTAAAACACATAGAAATTTATGGGGCTGTAAAAAACAGCCCCATCTTAATTTCAGCTTAAATCGAAGCAAACTTTTCTTGCAAGGAGCAAAGCTTGCACAGATTGCAACCTCGCAGAAAGCGTTAGCTTCTCAGAATTTCAGCGAGAGATTACAACTCCCACTGAAATTTTGAAATGAAACCCACCGCCGATACGGTGGAGACATCTGCGTTAGATTATAAACACACTCGACACTGACAAAAAAATATTGAAAAAATTTTTTTGTGTGATATAATGTATTTGCTAAACCAATTTAATATAAACGAACAGGAGTATCTACGCATACTCTTTTTTGCCTATGTCATTTTTGCCAATCGATTGGTTTGAAAAAAACGCAAATTCCGTTGATTGGCATGTGATATACTCTGTTCAATTAAATTGGTTTAGCGACTGTCGGAGCTTGCGTTTTTATGCGCCTGCTGCGGCAGGCGCATTTTTTATTTAACGTTGATAAAGGAGTATATCATGAAAAAATTATTGTCGATAGTTATTCCCTCATACAACGAGGAGGATAACATCGAAACCACTGCCCAAGAAATCCTGAAAACAATGCACAAAGCCTCAATAAACTGTGAATTGATTTTTGTCAGCGACGGTTCAACCGACAACACATTTCAAAAAGTTTTTTCTCTCTCCCAAAAAGATAAAAGAATAAAAGGAATTGAGTTCAGCAGAAACTTCGGAAAAGAAGCCGCAATAACAGCCGGTCTTGAAAAAGGGAACGGCGATTGCTTTGTTATTATGGACTGTGACTTGCAGCATCCACCCGAAGTAATTGTCAAAATGTATGAAAAATGGGAAGCAGGTTACGAAATTGTTGAAGGCATAAAGCTTGATCGCGGCGAAGAAACGTTTATATACAAATTATTTTCAGATATGTTTTATAACATCCTTTCCGGCTTTACCGGATATCCCATGAAAAATACAAGCGATTTTAAGCTGATCGATAAGAAAGTTGCCGAAATATTGATAAATTTGCCTGAGAGGAAGCCTTTTTTTAGAGCACTTTCGTTTTGGGCAGGCTTTAAAAGCACGTCAGTTCAGTATATGGTGGGTGTTCGAAATTCCGGTGCATCAAAATGGTCGGCTGTCAAGCTTATTAAATATGCTGTTTCAAATATAATCTCATTCAGCACAATTCCGTTGGATGTTATTATATACATTGGTTTTGCCTTTGTATTCGGCGGATTTATATCGGGGATTTATATGGTTGTTAACCGCATTGTCGAAAAATCATTCGGAATGTTTCCGAGTATTCTCACTTTAATCTTAATTTCCGGAGGTGTTATACTTATCGGTCTCGGATTGATTGCGCGGTACATATCGGCAATATATGAAGAAATAAAGCACCGTCCGCGCTATATTGTCAATCTGGATACCGATAGCCTACATTATGAAAAAAATTGATTATATATCAAAAATCCGGCTGCTTTACCGTAAGAATCGAGAAATAGCGGCGTATTTGTTTTGGGGAGCGTGTACAACGTTCGTCAGTATCATTGCTTTGCAGCGGCGCATATATGCTTTAATTTCAATGAGCTTGTCGCAAATCTCATTTCCTGGATTTTTGCCGTTTCATTTGCATATATTACGAACAAAATGCATGTTTTTCGTTCTTCCGTAAGGGGTTTTGGAATTCTGCATGAAATATTTCTATTTTTTTCGTCACGCGTGATGACATTGCTTTTGGAGGAAATTATCATAGCGATATTTGCGGTGGAACTTTCATTTAACGGGATGGCGGTAAAAACAATTTGTCAATTCATTGTACTTGTCACAAATTATCTTATTTCAAAATTTGTGACATTCAAAAAATAAATTACGGAGGCTTAATATTATGATTTTTCAAAAATCGAACAAAACGGCTGTCTTTGCATTATTATTCATATTGGTATTTCAAATTGCTGTTTTAATTATTGCCGGATGCGAAAAAAAGAGTTATCATATCGATGAAATATACACATATATACTTTCAAACAGCTATGATTCCGATCGAATTTCACACGATGATAATGCACTGTCGACCTGGAAAAACGGCATATATTTCAACAAATTTGTTACCGTTGATGCTAATGAGCGATTTGCATATGATAAGGTAAAGTACAATAACGGACTTGACGCACATCCTCCGCTTTATTATTATTTAGTACATACGGTATCGTCGTTCTTTCCCGGATATTTCGGTAAATGGATAGGTCTCGGTATAAATTATGCATTGTTTTCGGCAATGCAGCTACTCCTCTTTTTGCTTGTATATAAGATAACACGCGAACGGCTTTATGCCCTTGTTGCCGTATCGATAAACGGTAGTTTGCTTGCGGTTTTGGACACCATGCTTTTTATAAGAATGTATGCATTGCTTGCATTCCTTTCGGTTCTTTATGTGTATATACATTACAGCATATATAAAAACCCGAATAGGAAAGCACTTTACGTTTGTTCGTCGGCAGTATGCTTCCTTGGTATATATACTCAATATTATTTTGCTGTTTTTGCTTTTTTCACAGCCGCGCTGTGTTCTCTGTGGTTGCTCAAAAACAAAAAATATAAAACGTTAATATTTTATGCTGTTCTCACACTTGCCGCCGTGGCTTTTGTGTTTGTGCTTTATCCTGCGGGAATATCGCAAATTTCCGGTTCGGAAACCAACAATATCGGGAATGAAGTTAGTTCAAATATACTGAATTTCTCGGAATTACCGATAAGATTGCTCAAGATGGGCAAGCAAATATTTTGTAATTCAACGGCAACATTTTACAATGCGATACCCGAATCCGCATTATGCATTCTGTTAACATTGATTGCTTCTTTCCTGTTACGAAGTAAAAAGTATGGCAAAGCAACGGGAAAGAACAGCTCAAATCTCTTGGTCGGTTTCTGCATTTTGTTGCTGTTGACTACGATATCGATTACACATATATCCGGTAAGTTTACGTATATACGATACGTTTATTTCCTGTTTCCGTTGTTCACCGTTTTCGGGATATTACTGCTTGATACCATTCTGCCTAAAATACCTTTGAATCCGAACGTGGTTTGTATAGGAATCATCTGCCTCGGACTGCTCGGAAGCTCATCATATATTTCCCATAATTTGTGTTCATACTCATATGAGGAAAAGAATGCCGTTCAAGCCGATGTGATAAAAATGAGCCGAACGCGACCTGTTATCTTTTTATCCAACGGTGCCACATATCATTATACGGCAAACTTTGAAATTCTGCGTAATGCAAAGGATGTGTACATATGCAATTATAAAAAAGAAAAAGATATTGACAAAATATTATCGGAGAAAAATCATGAAAACGGCGTTATTTTCGTTGTTTTAACAGACACGGGATGGAGCAGCGGATTTGATGGTGATACGGTGATGAATGAAATAATAAAAACCGGTAATTCCCTTAAAAAATACGAAAATATCTGCAACCTGAATTTTTCTACGGTTTACATTGCAAAATAAGTTCTGTTTGTATTCTCAAAATATTTTGCACCACTCAAAAAGCATTGTGATTTAACATTACGGTTTATGAGATCAAAGCGCAAACCGGAAATCAAAAACGAAACGGAAAAGCGCGGCGGAAGCTGGGGCGTATGCGCCGCTGATTCAATAAAGAAGCCATCGGGTCTGCAATACCAGTATTTATCGTTGCAGCCGATCGACGGTACTTTACAAAAAACAAAAGGGCATATTAACACAATCTTGTAAAATGAAATTATCCCGAAACCGTTTACAAGAGAAGTCAATATGCTCTGTTCTTATTTTATCCAAACTGTTGATAAAAAGCCTTAAATACTTTTTTCGATTAAAATTACGCCGTTACATCACAGGTACATTCGGCTTACAAATTTTTTAATACGCTCTTCCCCAATATACCAGTGCTTTTGCCTTTTTTCCGCAACACACGCAGGTGTCGCCCACGGGGCTTTCGTCAAACGGCATACAACGTGCCGTTGCGCCGGTGTCTTCCTTGATTTTGTTTTCACATTCCACATCGCCGCACCACATAGCGCGCACAAAGCCGGGTGTATTTTCCACAATATTTTTAAATTCATCGTAGCTTGTCGCGTCATAGGTGTGCTCCTCTCGGTGCGAAAGTGCCTTTTCATACATCGCCGTTTGAATTTCTTCAAGCAATGCGACAACCGTTTCTTCTATATTGTCGAGCGACGCGCGTATTTTCTCGCCGTTGTCGCGGCGTACAAGCACGCACTCGTTTGCGGCAATGTCCTTGGGACCTATTTCAAGTCTTATCGGCACGCCTTTCATCTCATATTCGGCAAACTTCCACCCGGGCGTTTTATCCGAAAGATCGATTGAAGCGCGTACGCTCTTTTTAAGCCTCTCGCAAAGCTCCTGCGCCTTTTGCACAACGCCGTCCTTGTGCATTGCAATGGGAACGATTACAAGCTGCTTCGGCGCGATACGCGGCGGCAATACCAAGCCGCTGTTATCGCCGTGCACCATTATTATCGCCCCGATAAGCCGCGTTGTAGCGCCCCACGAGGTTTGATAAACGTATCTGAGCTTATTTTCCTTATCCGAATACTGTATGCCGAAAGCGCGTGCAAAACCGTCGCCGAAATTGTGGCTTGTGCCGGATTGCAACGCCTTGCCGTCGTGCATAAGACTTTCGATTGTGTAGGTCGCCTTTGCCCCCGCGAATTTTTACTAGTCGGTTTTTCTTCCCTTTACACCGGGTATCGC
>CAZIQC010000084.1:932-6078 GCA_964541335.1 uncultured Oscillospiraceae bacterium | reverse complement strand
AACGGCGGTATATTGCCAAAACAAGCGTATCGCGGTAACAAACACAAAAACGGGCTACACGGAAGCCGTGGCGGAAAACCCGTATTTGTCGAGCATTGAAGAAAACTTTCGCACCGTGCCGTATATTTATCCGAGAAGAGAGCTGTGCTCGGGCAACGCTTTTTCGGACAAATTACTTCTCAGCTCGGCAGAATATGAACAAGGATATGCGTTGTATGTCGGTAAAAAGAAAATTTTTTGTGCAGAAAGTATGTCGGCTGCGCAAAATGCCGCAACAAAATATGTGGACGAATTCAGCTTCGGAACAAAGCCGAGCTTTATTTCGGATTTTTCGATAAAGCCGTGCGTTGAAAAAAAGTCGATGATAAAAACCGAAAGCGAGTGTAACGCATTATTAAAGGAAAGCGCGGCAATCGATGTTGTAAGCGTAAAGAGTGATGTTGTTTTAACGGATATTCCTTACGAAACACAAATTATAAACGACAACACCGTTTACATAGGCGAAACAAAAACAAAAACAAAGGGGGAAAACGGTACAAAGCAAATAAAAAAAAGTGTGACTTACAAAAACGGAGTAATTGCGGAAGAAACGATTTTGTCGGAGGAGATATTAAAATCACCGATAAATTGTGTTCTGCTGAAAGGGACAAAAAACGTAAATATAGAGGAATACGGTGTCAAATACCCCGTGCAGGGTAAGCTGTCGTCGCCGTTCGGACCGAGATGGGGAAGAAATCACGACGGAATAGACATTGCCGTGCCGGAGGGAACAGCCGTAAAAGCCGCGGAATGCGGTACTGTAGCTTATGTATCGGAAAATGCGGGCGGCTACGGAAAATTAGTTAAAATTGACCACGGCTACGGAATGCAGACGGCATACGGGCATTTAAGCAGAATAGATGTCAAAAACGGAGATGAGGTTTCCTCGGGACAGGTGATAGCACTCAGCGGAAATACGGGAAATTCCACGGGACCTCATCTTCATTTTGAAATAATTAAAAACGGAGAACAGCTCGATCCGCAGCCGTATCTTAAATAATCAAGCGGACTTCGGCGGAAAAATGCGGCGAGCCTTGTCGTCTATACACACAATGCTGTAACCGCACGAAAGCTTGCTTGCATTACCGAGGAAATCAAGCGGATTTTTTTCGCTTCCGATACAGGGAACGGCAAGAGCATAGCCGTTTTTCCCGCTTCCGAGATAATAATGCCCGTGCTTTTTGAAGCTGTCGTATACGAGGCGGTTACTCAGTATGTATTTTACGGCTTCGCACCGTGACGAAAAGCTTTTCGTGCAAATTTTTTCCCAGGTGTAGCCCTCAATATTAAACGGCGGCATTGTTAAAGAAGACTCTTCACCGTAAAATCCGATGAGCATTTGTCTGCCGCTTTGGGTGATAAGTATTCCGTTATGCTTGGCGGTATCGATTTCTTTTTCGAGCTTTCCGCCGACCAAATTTCCCAAACATTCCGCCTCGCCGCCGATGAGCCACGCCTTGAGCACACCGTTTATGCCCTTGATGTGTACAGATACCTTGTTTTCGAGAATTTGCGCATTGCCGCTTCCGAAGCCCGCAAGCGGACGAAGAGCCAGTATATTTTGTTTCATAAAAACACCCCCGATACATAAATATGAAAAATCAAATTATTTATTATTAAAATGTAAATAATTTGAAAACAAAGAAAAATTTTTGCTTTTAGCTATTGAAAAAAAATAAAATTATGGTATTATATATATTCGGACGGAAAAATTGTTAAGTTTATTATTTTTTAGGAGGTAATATATATGAACATCAAACCGCTTGGCGACAGAGTCGTTATCAAGATGGTGGAAACGGAGGAAACCACAAAAAGTGGGATAGTACTTCCCGGTTCGGCAAAGGAAAAGCCCCAGTATGCCGAGGTTGTGGCGGTAGGACCCGGTGGAGTGGTTGACGGAAAGGAAATCACTATGGAGGTAAAGGTTGGGGATAAGGTTATTCTCAGCAAATATGCCGGCACGGAAGTAAAGCTTGACGGTGTAGAATACACAATTCTCCGTCAAAACGATATTCTTGCAAAATTAGACTGATTTTAAGGAGTGATATGTAATGGCTAAGGATATTTTATTCGGTGAAGAAGCACGCAAGGCACTCGAAAGCGGTGTAAATCAACTTGCAAATACGGTTAAGGTAACACTCGGACCGAAGGGCAGAAACGTTGTTTTGGACAAAAAGTTCGGTGCGCCCCTCATTACAAATGACGGCGTAACAATTGCCAAGGAAATTGAACTTGAAGATCCGTTCGAAAATATGGGGGCACAGCTCGTTCGCGAGGTTGCCACAAAAACAAACGATGTGGCGGGCGACGGCACGACAACCGCAACGCTTTTGGCGCAAGCTCTTGTTCGCGAGGGTTTAAAGAATGTTGCCGCGGGAGCAAATCCGATGGTTGTGAGACGCGGTATCGCAAAGGCCGTTGATAAGGCGGTTGAGTGCATAGGCGCAAACGCGAAGAAAGTAAACGGTAAAGATGACATTGCACGTGTGGCGGCAATTTCCGCGGGCGACGAAAAAATCGGTGAGCTTATTGCCGACGCTATGGAAAAGGTTTCCAACGACGGTGTTATTACCATAGAAGAGGGCAAAACCGCGGAAACCTACAGCGAGGTTGTTGAGGGAATGCAATTTGACCGCGGATATCTTTCACCCTATATGGTAACGGATACGGAAAAAATGGAAGCGGTTCTCGACGACCCCTACATTCTTATTACGGATAAGAAAATTTCCAACATTCAGGACATTTTGCCCATTCTCGAGCAGATTGTTCAGCAGGGGAAAAAGCTTTTGATAATTGCCGAGGATATTGAGGGCGAGGCGTTGACAACGCTTATCGTAAACAAGCTTCGCGGTACGTTTACGTGCGTTGCGGTTAAAGCTCCCGGCTTCGGTGACAGAAGAAAGGCTATGCTTCAGGATATTGCCATTCTTACCGGCGGTACGGTTATTACCGAGGAACTTGGTCTTGAGCTTAAAGATACGGATTTTGCACAGCTCGGTCGTTGTCGCCAGGCAAAGATTATGAAAGAAGCGACAATAATTGTCGACGGTTTGGGCGATTCTCAGCAGATTAAGGACAGAGTTGCTCAAATAAGAAGCGAAATCGAAAATACAACCAGTGATTTTGACCGCGAAAAGCTTCAGGAGCGTTTGGCAAAGCTTGCCGGCGGTGTGGCGGTTATCAAGGTCGGTGCCGCAACAGAAACCGAAATGAAGGAAATGAAGCTTCGCATTGAGGACGCGCTTGCGGCAACTCGCGCCGCAGTTGAGGAGGGCATAGTGCCCGGCGGCGGCACAAGCTATATCATAGCTACGAAAGAGGTTAAGGAGCTTACACAAACTCTTTCCGGAGATGAAAAGACGGGTGCGTCAATCGTATTGCGCGCTATTGAAGAGCCTGTTAAGCAAATTTGCGCAAATGCCGGTATAGAGGGTGCGGTAGTTGTCGAAAAAATCAAAAATTCGCCTATCGGCACAGGTTATAACGCACTTACCGACGAATATGTCGATATGATGAAGAGCGGCATAGTAGATCCCGCAAAGGTTACACGCAGTGCATTGCAGAATGCGGCAAGTGTTGCAAGTATGGTACTTACAACCGAAAGCGTTGTAGCCGACAAGCCCAAGGAGGACAACGGTGCCGCGGCGGCGGCACAGGCAGCCGCAATGGGCGGAGGAATGTATTGATAAACAAAGCTTAAAGAAATCCCGTATCTGCTTTAACCGCAAATACGGGATTTCTTTAATAAAAGCCGCATATCGAAATTTAAATTACAGATTGAATTTTATTTGTCGGCGACGAACAACCACACTTTGCACCAAGCCCACGGCACAAAGACTTGTCACAAGATTACTTCCGCCGTAGCTTATAAAAGGAAGAGGAATTCCCGTAATCGGTAACAATCCTATGCACATACCGATATTTTCCATAGTGTGAAAGAGGAGCATTGCACCGACTCCCACACAAATGATTTCTCCGAACGGGTCGTGTTTAAACGAACGCGCATTGTCAAAACAACGATATATAATAACAAACAGCAATACTACCGTAAAAAGTGCGCCCAACAAGCCAAGCTCTTCGCCGATTACGGAAAAAATAAAGTCGGTTTGCTTCTCCGGCAAATATCCGAATTGCGTTTGCGGTCCGTTTAAATATCCTCTTCCGAAAAGCTTGCCGCTACCGATCGAAAGCTCCGATTGCAATACGTGATAGCCGCTGTTTGTGGGATCGCTTTCGGGATTGAAGAAAGAAATTATGCGATTCTTTTGGAAATCCTTAAGCAGCAACCATACCACGGGAAAAGCCGCCAATAATGCACAAAATGCGGAAATAATGTATTTTCTGTTTAATCCGGCGAAAAAAAGCGCACAAGCGAAAATAAAGCAAAACACGGTTGCCGTGCCGAAATCGGGCTGAAGAAGTATGGGGGTTATATAACACAAAAGATGACAGGTAAGCAGAAACAGCACCTTCGGAGAATTTATTTTTTTGCGCACAAGCGATATGTGGTGCGCCAGTGTTACAATAAAACACAGCTTTACGACCTCGGAAGGTTGAAGTGTCAGCGGACCTATAACAAGCCAGCCTTGCGTTCCGTGCGAAAGCTTGCCGAGGACAAGCACGGACAACAGAAGTAAAATACCGCCGCAAAAAATAATCGGACTTATTTTTTCCATAGCCTTGTACTTAAACAACGTGATGACGAACATAGCGGCAAGACCTGTTAAAAACGCAAAGCCTTGAACCGCAACATAACGAAAATGCCCGTCCAACGAATATGACGCGCTGTTTATAACAAAAATGCCGAACAATGCCGCCGCAACGGAGCATATAAGCAAAATCATATCGGGCTTGTCCGAAAAACGTTTATCAAGCTTCATATAAATCACCCGTAATCATTTTAACAAATTTCGTAAAAATAATCAATAGTAAAACAACTGTAAAAATAAATTTTGCCAAAATTAAAATTTGACACCGAAATTTGTTTTAAATGATAAAATATACTTGCAATTATTTTAAACGGTGGTATAATAAACGAGTATAAGATTGTTTATTTAAGGTTAAAAATTTAATGAGGTGATTGAAAATGACGATGCACAAAAAAACA
>CAZIQC010000084.1:0-922 GCA_964541335.1 uncultured Oscillospiraceae bacterium | reverse complement strand
CGAAGATATTGAGGTTGCGGGGAAAAGAGTTCTTGTGCGCTGCGATTTCAACGTTCCTCTCGACAAAGAAGGAAATATTACCGATGAAAATAGGATCGTCGGCGCGCTTCCCACGATAAAATATTTAATCGATAACAATGCAAAGGTTATTCTTTGCTCGCATATGGGCAAGCCAAAGGGAGAACCCAAGCCCGAATTTTCTCTTGCACCCGTTGCAAAAAGACTTTCGGAAAAGCTCGGAAAAGAGGTTATATTCGCGGCAGATGCAAATGTTGTCGGCGAGAATGCGAAAAAAGCCGTTGCCGATATGAATAACGGAGATGTTGTTTTGCTTGAAAACACCCGTTACAGAGCTGAAGAAACGAAAAACGGCGAAGCATTGAGCCGTGATTTGGCTTCCCTTGCGGATATTTTTGTAAACGACGCGTTCGGTACGGCACACAGAGCACATTCGTCCACGGTGGGTGTAACCGAGTTTTTACCCGCTGTATGCGGATATCTTATTCAAAAAGAAATCGAGTTTCTCGGCAATGCTGTAAATAACCCCGTTCGTCCGCTTGTTGCAATTCTTGGCGGAAGTAAGGTGTCAAGCAAAATCAGTGTTATAGAAAATCTGCTCGATAAGGTTGACAAGCTTATTATCGGCGGCGGAATGGCGTATACGTTTATGGCGGCAAAGGGCTATGAGGTCGGCGATTCTCTTCTTGAAGCGGATTATATCGATTATGCAAAGGAAATGATGAAAAAAGCGGGCGACAAGCTTCTTTTGCCCGTAGATACCGTTGTTGCAAATGCGTTTGACAACGATGCCGAGCAAAAGATTGTAAAGGAAGGCGGCATTGAAAAGGGTTGGCAAGGAGTAGATATAGGACCCGAAACCGTAAAGCTTTTCTCAGAAGCCGTAAAAGAAGCAAAAACCGTT
>CAZIQC010000083.1:0-6088 GCA_964541335.1 uncultured Oscillospiraceae bacterium | reverse complement strand
TATACAGCCCTTCAGCCCGTCGGGGAAACGCTCGGGGTCTGCCTTAAAGGAATACAGCTTCGAGGCGTGCATTACGCCAAACATCTCCGCACGGTTTGTGTATTCGCGCCCGTAAAAGTCGCGCACCTCCGCCCACATATCGTCGAGTATCGCCCATTTTACGGGAATGTTTTTTTGCTTAAATTCCTCGCATTTTTTTACAAGGTCTTCTTCGTTTACTCTTATTTGCATTGCGTCCCAACTGCACCAGCCCAAATATTCGAAAATTTCGGGGTAACGCCGCTTTTCCCGCGTGCGACAGGTGCTGTTCATCCTTTCAAGAGCCGCGTGCGCCGCGTTCTCCAAAAGGTCAAAGGGGTCGTCGCCCTCGGCATATACAAACGCCGTTGCGTCAATATAATTCATTTGGTCATACGAGCTGAAAATTCGCGCGGTAAGCCCGTCTTCGCCGCCGCACAGCACGCATTTGTACTTTTCCGACACAACGGGAAGCACCACCGCAAAGCCGCCGTCCGTCAATTTCATAACCAAAGCCTGTGTTTCGTCGGGCACTGAAAAAAAGCTGTCCCCGAACGTCGGCATACACCAACATTCGCAATGGCGAAAATCCGCCATAAAGCTCTTCATATTGTCGATATTTATTTTAACCTCCGCCCCGCGCGCGGGGTCGATGCTTTGCACGGAAAAGCCCTTCACGTCGTAAACCGTGCACCCGCGAAGCTCCGCCGCTTTAACATCGATGTTAAAACGTTGCTCGCTGCCGTCCGCCAAATTAAGTTTTACATCTGTTATACGCATAATCATTCTCCGTTAAATTTATTCGTTAAAGCATTTGTCGTATTCCGCGCACAAGCCTGTTTCGGAATACTTTTTCAAAAACGACGCCGACGCGGGATTTCTCCCCTGCGGTCGGCGTCGCCTATCTTTATTACAACACCATTGCGTCGTTATGCTTTTCGGTTGTGTAATCGTTGTCGTATTTTACGTAAAAATCGTCTTTCAGGCGAATATCTCTGCTCGAAGCACCCACATAAATGTCGTAAGTGCCGCTTTCAAGCGTCCACTCACGCAAGCACGCATTGAAATATTCGAAATCCTTGTTGCAAAGCTCAAACGAAACCTCTTTTTCCTCGCCGGGAGCGAGAGCAAGCTTTTTAAAGCCGCGCAACTCCTTAATCGGTCGCTCCACCACGGAATCTCTGCACCCAACGTAAAGCTGTGCCGTTTCCTTGCCCTCTATGTCGCCCGTGTTTTTCACCTTAAAGCTTACCGCAAGGTTAAATGTGTCGGTTTCAAATTTTTTCGCCGAAAGCTTAAGACCCGAATATTCGAACGTTGTGTACGAAATGCCGTGTCCGAACGGAAACCATATCTTTTCGGGGTGCTTGTCGTAATAACGATAGCCGCAGTTAAGCTTTTCGTCGTAGCGCACCTTTACGCCGTCGCCCGGGTAGTCAATATCGCTTCTGTCCTCCAGCATAAACGTTTCCGACAGCTTGCCCGAGGGGTTTACCTTGCCGAAAAGTATGTCCGCCACGGCGCGTCCGCTTGCTTCGCCGCTGTACCACATCTGCACAATTGCCGGCGCGTGCTCCCAGCCGAACGGGATTATTGCCCCGCCCGTCTGCGTAACCAGAACAGACTTGTCAAACTCGTTCGAAAGCTTTTGTATAAGCGCGTTCATATAGTTGGGTAAGCGCAGGTTGTCGCGGTCGAAACTTTCGGTTTCGCAATCCGTGCCGTAGTTGTCGCCCGCGAAATAAACGTAAAGGTCGTACTGCCCGCGCGTGCGCTCAACATATCTGAGCACCGACTCGTCCACAAATCTGCCCCTTATTACGGGGAGATAGTCGCACTCGATACCCTCGGCGTTTTGCTTTATATAGTCGAACGGCACATCCACGGAAGCCTGCTCCACCGTAACGTGCGAGCTGCCGCCGCCCATAATCAGCGGCTCCTTTGCGAAATCGCCCAGCACGCAAATTCGCTTGTACTTTTCGGGCGTTATCGGCAAAATGTCGCGCTCGTTGCGAAGAAGGGTAATCGCTTCGCACGCCGCACGGTACGCCGTTTCGTGCTGTTTTTTACGGTCGTACCTTTCGGGCGGTTTTTTCATCGAAAGAATTTTGTTCATCCAGGTAAGCACAGCTTCCGCCGCGCGGTCAAGGTCGGTCTCGGTTATAACGCCCTTTTCGATACCCGCCTTTATATTTGCCGTAATGTCGGGGTTTTTCGGTGCTTGGAAATCAAGCCCCGCCTTAATGCACTTTGCCATATCATGCACCGCGCCCCAGTCGGAAATAACCATTCCGTCATAGCCCCACTCGTTTTTCAAAATGTCCGTCAGCAAATATTTGTTTTCCGACGCCCATATTCCGTTAATGCGGTTGTATGAGCACATCACGCTTGTGGGGTTACAGCCCTTGAGCGTTTCCTCAAAAGCCTTAAGGTAATATTCGCGCAAGGTTCGCTCGTCGATTTCAACGTTAATGCTTCCGCGCAGAATTTCCTGGTTGTTTGCGGCATAATGCTTAAGACTTGTTCCCACGCCGCGGCTTTGCACGCCGTTTATAAACGCCGCCGCCATTTTCCCCGAAAGGTACGGGTCTTCCGAATAATATTCGAAATTTCTTCCGCAATGAGGCGTTCTTTTCATATTAACGCCCGGCGCAAGCAGCATATCCACGCCCTCTTCAATGCAGTCTGCGGCGATTGCTTCCCCCGCGGAGAATGCAACCTCCTCATTCCAGGCACTCCCCACGGCGGAAGCCGTGGGAAGTGCGGTGTCGCCGCCCTCTATGTTACACTCCTGCGGACAGCGCGGGTGTCCTATAAGTCTGCGAATGCCGTGCGGTCCGTCCGAAAACATAATAAGCGGTATACCGTATTTTTCGAAAACCTTTGTGCCGAGGTCGTGCTCGCACGTTAAAAGGGTGCACTTTTCCTCAAAGGTCATTTCGCCGAGAATTTTTTTCACATCAATTACGTTTGTCATAACATTATTTCTCCGTTCCGAAAATATTCTGCTGTATCGCACGGTAAAGCATTGCCGCGGTTTCCGCTCTTGTGGCAATGCCCGTCGGCACAAATTCAAAGGCTTCGTTTCCGTTGATTATTCCGCTTTCCTTAAGCGTATACACCGCGTCCGACGCGTAATCGCTTATGTGCTCGTCATCGGCGAAAACGTCCGTTCCCTTTACTGCGGCAAGAGATGTTGCGCGGAAAATCATCGTTGCCATATCCTGGCGCGATATACTTTGTCCCACGCCCACGCTTCCGTCCGCAAAGCCTTGAATAATACCCGCCTTTTTCGCCGCCGCGATATACGGCGCGTACCACGCCTTTTCGTCCACATCGGTAAAGCCCGCCACCGCATTCGAAGGTGCCTCGCCCATTGCGAGAACAAGCATTTTTATAAATTCCTCGCGTTTTATTTCACGCTCCGGCTCGATTTTGCCGTTACCCGTGCCGTTCATAATGCCTTTATCCGTCAAATAGCTTATGGGTGTGTATGCCCAGTGGCTGTTGTCCATATCGGAAAATGCGCCCGTGCTTTCCTCGGCTTTGTTGTCGGAAATAATGCTTTTGTCAATATCTACCTTTGAAACGGTGTTCGCCCCGTAGGAAACCTTAAAGCCGCCACCGCCGCCACCGCCGGGGGACGGACTTTCGCTATTTTTGCCCACCGTAACCGCCAGGGTGTCGCTTTTGCTCTCTGCGCCCTTTTGCGCGGTAATCGTAAGCGTAAGCGCAACCGTATTGCTCGAAAGAGTAACCGTGCCGTCGTTTGTCAGGCTTGCGGTGTTCGAGCTTGAAATTGTCACCGTCGAGCCGTTTTTCCCCTGCAATGCCGATACGTCAATATTCCCGGTAAGGTTATTGAGATTGTAATTATTTTGCAAATATTCCTTCGCCGCCGCAAGATCCGTCTTTACACAGTCCGCGTCCGTTTTGGGTGTGGAATAGGTAAGCCCGCGCGTAACGGTCAGGTTATATGTTTTCTTATACTTTGTTACCCCGTTGTCAAACACGGCGGTAAACACAACCGTCGTCGGCTCGGTAACGTCGGACACGTTGCCGTATTCGTCGATAACGCGCGTGTTGTCGCTTTCGTACGAGATTGATATGCCGCTGTACGCCACGTCGGGTATAACAAGGTTTTTCTTTATGTCGGCAATGTCGTTTTTATCGCGAAATGCCTTGCCCCATTCGTCGGCGGTGTTTTTTTGCGCGTCGGTGTAAACAAGCTTTTGCCGCACGGACAAATCGTCGATATAATATTTGTACTTATCGGTGTAAAAGCGCACCTTTTTAAGGTCGGCTGTGCGGGTGCTGTCATAATAGTAGTAAAACGGCACACCGTCTATCGTGTCAACCGCGTCGCCCGTTGCGGCAATCGTAACCGTGCCGTTTTGGGTAATGCAGGTGTTGTTTAAATACAGGTGGTATCTCTTCTTTGCCACGTCGCCCTCTATGCGAAGGGTGTTCCACCGATCCTTTTCGAAAGTGCCGTTTGCGAATTTAAGCGCCGCCGCACTTGTCGACATATAAAGGTTTGAGGAGATTACGCCGTCTTTGGCATTAAGCACAATCGGTATCTGCGCCGAGTTCGACATCACGGTAACGCTGTTCGCCGTGCTTATGTTATCGCTCGGGATAAAGAACTTAAACTCGTATACCCCGAATACCTCCATTGTGTCGTGTGCCATAAACAAATATCCGTTCACGGGGGTGTCTTGCGTTTTGTCGATACACAGCACGTAGTTGTCATCCTCGTAAAGGTGCGAATGATAGTCGCCCGCCTCGTCGGTTGTGTTGGTTGTCCAGGTGCCGTTTTCCGTTGCAAAGGAGGACGAAACGTCAACCCAAGTGTCGAAATCTTCAAAAACTATGCTGTTGTAGGTTTCCATATAATCCTTTTCCAAAACGGATATGCTGAATTCCTTTTCCACGCTTTGCGCTGTGGCGGGGTAGGTAATTTTTGCCACAAGCACCGACGGTGTCGCCGTTTGTCCCCATTCGGGGCGAGTAACCGCAGCCTTTGCACCGTTTACCGCAATAAGGCTCGATTTCGACGTCCACTCCACGGTTGTGTTGTATTTCCAGTCTGTCACAAGGTTAAGGTCCTTGGTAACGGCATCGATTTCCTCGTCGCTTATAACGGAAAAGGTAAGTGCGCTCTTTGCCGCCGCCAAAAGCTCGCCCGCGTCATCAAAGGGCTTCACCGTAAACGTAATCGAAACGGGGTCTGCCGCGGAATAATTTTTGGAAACCACCGCCGTAAGCGTAACCTCGGTTGAGCCTGTTGTGCCGTAGGGGCGTATAACCTCGCCCGCCGCCGTTACCAAGCTCGTATTTGACGATGTCCACTCCACCTTCACGCTTGGGTCAAAGTCGAAGCCCGTCGGCAGTGACAAATTGTGCGCCACAGCGTCGATGGTGTCGGCGTCGTCCTTTATATAATCAAAATCAAGCATTGCCGCGCCCTTTTGCGCCAGGGCAAGGTCCGACTCTTGGCACAGCACCGTTACGGTGAAATCGCGGCTGACGCTTTCCGCACCGTATGTCTTGTTTGTTGCCCTAAGCGACAGCGTAACCGTCTCGTTGCCGCCGCTTTCCGTGTGCGGCGGGCGCTTTATTTCAACATATGCCGCCGTGGGGGTGTCGTCACTGTCAATCACGAAATAAGGGCTTGTCGCGCTCCACGTAAATTCCGAGCCGTATTTTGTACCGAAAAGCGGCAGGGTGATGTCGTCCGTCAGGGCGTCCCACCCGGTTTTCGGGATAAGGGCAATATCAGCCTCTATCATTTTTTGCGTGGTGGGCATTACCGTAACGGTAAAGCTCTTTGTGCGCGTTTCGCCGCAGAACGAAGCCGTTGCCGTAAGCGTAACGGTTTCTTCCTTGTCGCCGCGAGTAACCTTTCCCGCAGCGGATATAACTGCCTCGTTGTCGCTTGTCCACGAAATGTCGGCAAAGCCGTCCTTGGTGGCAAGGGTCAGGTTTTTGGTTATTTTGTTTGTGTCCTCGGTTGTTATCTTTATGGCGTCTATCGCATTTGGCAAAACAATGCTCGGATCGGGGAGCT
>CAZIQC010000082.1:0-6149 GCA_964541335.1 uncultured Oscillospiraceae bacterium | reverse complement strand
ACTGCGAAAATAACGATTCCGTATTTATTGCCGGTGAAGAATACGAAGGCGGCGAATTTACCTGGAAAGAAAATTGGGGTAACGCCGTAAGATATGCCGAAAAATACGAACACCCTCTTTGGAAGCAATATTTAAAAGACGGTGTGCGTAAAGGTCACGGCGGGATAGATTATCTTATGCTTCGTGCATTTTTCGAAAGCATAAAGGAAGACAAGCCGTTCCCCATAGACGTTTACGATGCCGCCGCGTGGATGGTGATAACACCTCTCAGCGAACAATCTATAGCCAACGGCGGTACGCCAGTGGCTATCCCCGATTTCACACGCGGAAAATGGATGCGCGGAATTTCGCAAGATTATTTTAATGAATATCGCCTTGACGATATTCCCGATATTCATTAAAATTTCAGCACAAAAGAGAAACGAAGCTTTTTACCATGTAGCGAACCGGCAAGTTTGAAACAACAAACTTATTTGCGGACGGGTAAAGCCAAAGGCGCACATATCTTTTATTGAGATATGTGCGCCTTTCTCTCTTTTAAAACTTACTGCCTTTTGGGGAATAAAATTTTTACACACCCTCACCGTCAAAGCACGGAATAAAGCTCTCCTCTGCCGCACCGCCCTCTTGAATATAGGCGTTTTCCATTCCTATATTTATGCAATAATCAAGCACGGCGTCATATTCGGAGCACTTCAGTCTTTCGTTTAAAGGCGGCATATTTTTTACATTATTCGTCGGCGTGTATTGACTCATTATGCTTATTATGATTTTATCACCGAAGGTGTGTAAATATTCGGCAATTTTCTTTGAATCCTCGATCTGCGACGGCAAACATAAATGCCGCACCAAAACACCGCTCTTTAACATTCGGCTTTCATCGAATATCGGACGCGGTTTATGCTTTAACATTCTTGCAAGTGCTTTTTTCGCATATTGGGGGTAGTTCGGGGCGGCACTGAATTTTTTTGCGAGTTCCGAACTCATATATTTAAAATCCGGCATAAACACATCAACCGTATCACTCAGCATATCTATTGTTTCTTCGGTTTCGTAGCCGGAGCTGTTATATACCACAGGTATGCTCAAGCCTCTTTTTTTTGCTTCTTTTACGGAATATACTATATGCGGTGCAAAGTGCACTCCCGTTACAAGGTTTATATTATGCGCGCCTTTTTTTTGCAATTCGAGAAAGATTTCAGACATACGATAAGCTTCAACCGTCTTTCCCTCTTTCGCACGACTTAAATCATAATTTTGGCAATATACGCATTTTAACGGACACCCCGCAAAAAATACCGTGCCCGATCCGCCTGTTCCCGATATGCACGGTTCTTCCCACATATGAAGTGCCGCTCTTCCGAGAGAAAGCGCAGACGTCATTTTACAAAATCCGATCTCTCCCATATTGCGATTTACACCGCATTTTCGCGGACAAAGCTTGCAATTATCGTATTCTTTAAAATACATATCTACCTCCGACATATAACCAAAGGCATAGCCCTTTATTGAAAAACGGAGAGCGTTCGCAAAGAAAAACGTTCTCCGTCCGTTATTCAATCGTACTTAATTGCTCCCGCCAATATGTTATATCCGCTTAAAAGTCGATTTAACTTGGTCGGTGACAAATTCTTTTTCAAATAGCAAACCGCCTCGTTGTAGTTGGGCTTTCTTTCGAGTGTGTTGTGACAATCCGTTCCCAAAAAAGAAACCATCCCTCTTTTTATGAAAGACAGTCCTCTTCGCCTCGTGAAAAAGCCTGTCAAATACGAGCAATTCATTTGAAAAAGCACACCTGCATCAAGCAGAGTGTAGAAGCATTTCATTGTACTTTGATATTTGACATATCGATCGAAATGAGCAATTACGGGGGTTACACCTCTTGATATAAGCTTCAGCACACCGCTTATATCGGAATCGGTCCACCGCGCAAACGGCATTTCGACCATTATGCAGTTCGTTCCGTTAATGCAAAGCTTTTTCAAATCAACAATGCCCCACAGCTCGTAACAACACAGAAAAACACCACCGAGATACAACTCTATACCGAGGCTTTCGCCGTCAATAGCTTTTTTTAGCTTTTTCAGTGAGCTGTCTCTTTTGACGATAAAGCTCTCGACATCGCTTTCATATGCGTAAAAATGCGGAGTGAGCAAAACCTTGTTTACTCCTTGTTTTTTCAGCATATAAAGCATTTTTAAGGATTGCTCCGCGGTTTGACTCCCGTCATCGATTGCGGGAAGTATGTGTGTGTGAAAATCCAACATAGGTTATCCCCTCATTTTTTCTTTGAAGAGTTGTTTCTTTTTTCGTTGGAGTCGTTGCTCTTTAAACTTTCCTCCCGAGGCGAAAATGCACCGCTGAGGTGATTTGTTCCGTAGCCGTAACCATACCCATAACCGTATCCGTATCCGTATCCATAACCGTAGCCGCCGTATTGACCGTAACTGCCGTAACCGCCGTAATATCCGCGCGAATAATACTTTCGGTTCTTGCCGTAGCGATAGTAGCCGCGTTTACCGTAACGATACCCCATTTTTATATCCGTCAATCTGCCGTTTAAAATAAAGCCGAGAACATTTGCATTAACAAATTTAAGCTTTTTCACGGCTTCCGCGACCGACTCTTTATCGGTTCTTCCCTGGCGAACGACAATCAACACGCCGTCAACCATTTTACTCATAACGGTAGCGTCGGTAACAATGTTAATCGGCGATGTGTCAAGGAATATATAGTCATATATCTCCGACAGCTTGCCGAGAGTATCTTCCATTGCGGTCGAGCCCAAAAGCTCCGAGGGATTGGGCGGAATATCGCCCGACGGTATAACATCGAGATTTGAATAATCCGAGTGAACTATTACGGAATCGATTGTATTCAAATTAGCCAAAATGTTTGAAAGCCCGGGGGTTGACGAAATGTTTAAAAGATTTGCTGTATTCGGCTTTCTGAGGTCGCAGTCGATAAGCAACACCTTTGCACCCGTTTGCGAAAACGCTATCGCAAGATTTAGACTGTTTGTGCTTTTTCCCTCGCCTGCGAGCGCACTGTAACTATTATTCTCTTTGCGCCGTCGTGCGGAATTGTAAACAACACGTTCGTTCTGAGAGCCTTGTAAGCCTCCTTTACGTGAAAAGAGCTTTTGTCGCCCAATATCCTGGCTCTTCGCATAACAAGCGGCACATTTCTCCCGTTTTGTTCTTTATTGAAAAAGCTGCCCGAGATTTTTCTCAAAGCTTTAATTATATCAGCCATGCCGCTCACTCCTTCCGTTCGCTTTTTTATCGTTTTCCTGCGGTGCGGTATAATTTTCATCATATGCCACGTAAATTTCCGGGATTGCTCCCAAAACCGGAACGCCGAATTTGTTCACAAGGTCGTCCGCACTCTTTACGCGAACGTCGAACAATTCGCGCAATAATATAAATGCCAAGCTTAAGAGCATACCGAAAAGTGCACCGAGAATTGTATTGTTTCTTGTATTTGGCGAAACCGGAGAGGTTGAAATGCGTGCGTGGTCTATAATCTTAACATCGCTTCGCTCAATAAACTGCTGAATTTTTTGCGGTGCAACATCGGCAATCGTTTCCGCGATTTCACGCGCCATTGCCGCGTCGGACAGTTCCACCGTCACGCGCAGAATTTCGGTATTGGCAACGGAGCTTGCTTTTGTCATATTTTTTATTTCGTTATATGTGTACTTTTCGCCCGTTGTATTTTCCACCTTGTCTGCAACGGCTTGAAGCACGTTTCTGCTTTGTATCATCTCGATATATGTAGGCACAAGCTGCTGCGATGCCGTAATATCGCTCGTAAGCGTTTTTGTCTCCGTGTCGCTGTCATAAAGAGTGGTGCTTTTTCTGTTATCTACAATCATTGTTATTTCCGACTGATATTTCGGTGTTAAAAAATATTTGCTCAAGCCGAAAGCAACCAAACCGAAAAGAATTGTAATGACAATAATCGAAACAATTCTGTCCAAAACAATATCGATAAGCTTTTTTATATCAATCTGTTCCATATCGTTTAAGCCATTCATCTTTATCCCCCTACGCACTATGTATAATCCATACATCTTATTTTAATACAAAAGAGCGTGTTTTGTCAATAAAAATATATATTTTGCCGCAAAAAGAAAACAGAGCGATAAAATACATTTTTATTGCTCTGTTTTCTTTCAAACATTATTTTTTTAAATAAGACAAAATCATTTCGTCGGTTGTGTTTTCCGTTACGTTAAATCTTCCCAAATTTATGAGTGTTTGCCGATTTCCGACTTCAAGCTTGTTTGTTTTGTTCGGATCTGTTGTTACCGTTGCACAAAATCCGTTTTCAAGCAAAATGCGGTTGGTAACATCGTCGGCTTTGCCGTTCGGAAACGACAGTACCGTTGCATTGGGTATTCCCGCGCGCGAAAACAACAAATTTTGATTTAAAATATCGCCTGCAAGTGCCGTTGCAAAATTATTTTCGGTTTCGTTTGCAAACGGAACGGCGCTTTCTCGCACAAAGTCCGAGCCGGGTTCAAAATCCGCACGACGGTGCATATTAAATGTGTGCGATTGAATGTCAATCAATCCGCTTGCTGTCATTTGCGCAATTTCCGGTATTCCGAAATGCGGCTCCGTTGCGTAAAGCGGATTTTGATAATAAGTGCTTCTGCCGACAAGACTGCCTATAACAAATATTGTTGCCTTGTATCCGTATTCACACAAAATCGGAAACGCATATTGATAGTTGCTGTAGTAGCCGTCGTCAAAGGTTATTACCACGGGCTTTCGGGGCAACAGCGTTTTTCCCTCCGCAAACGAAATCATATCGGAAAAGCTTATCGGGGTATAGCCGTTCTCCGAAAGAAGCCGCATATTTCTTCTGAAACACTCAACCGTTACAACGGTTGCCGCGTCCGATGTGGTTCTTATGTCGTGATACATTATTATCGGCACCGTTTTTGACGTTGATTCTTTGTTCCGTATTACGGCAATGCCGTCGCGCTCGTTCCATTCCACAGTGTTTCCGAGCTTTTCCGCAAGGAAGCGAAGCGGCACATACATTGTGTCCCGCTTTATCGTTGGCACAGCTCCGAGGGTATATTCCGCGTTGTTTTTGCTTGCCGTGTTATCACCGCACCTAAAAACAAGCCTATTATCACCGAAAACCACTGTTGCCGATTGATTTTCCGCGCTCCAATAAATTTCATAGCCGAAAATATCCGCCACCGTTCTGAGCGGCACGAGCATAGTGCCGTTTTCGGCAAATATTTGCGCGGGTGCTTCGACGTATTTTGTGCCGTCTTCCGTTTGAACGGTTACGATATTGCCGTTATTTGAAAATGCCGCCGTTATTGCCGCCGCCTGCGCCGAGTATGTAAACACGCAAAGCGCAAAAAACAGCATAAGCGGTGCAACGATTTTTTTCATTCGACACCTCTTAAACTCTGTTGTTGAGCTTTTCAAGCATTTGAGCTTTAAATTCCTTATACCTGTTTTCGTCCAAAGCAAGACGAATTTTTGCCATAAGGTCGTTATAAAAATACAAATTGTGCAACACGCACAACCGCATACCCAGCATTTCCTTTGCCTTTATAAGATGGCGTATGTAGCTTCTGGAATAATTTTTACACGCGGGACATTGGCAGCCCACTTGCAAAGGTCTGTCATCGCGCTCAAACTTTTTATTGTTTAAATTCAAAACACCCATATCGGTGAATAAATTCGCGTGGCGCGCATTTCGGCTGGTTATTACGCAATCGAAAAAGTCCACACCGCGATCCACCGCTTCAAGAATATTTTGCGGAGTGCCGACTCCCATAAGATACCGCGGCTTATTCGTCGGCATATGCGGCTCGACGGCTTCTATAATTTCGTACATTTCTTCTGCACTTTCGCCCACGGCAAGTCCGCCGATGGCATAGCCGCTAAGCTCCAAGTCGGCGATTTTTTTCATATGCTCGATACGAAGATCGGCATATGTTCCCCCTTGGTTAATTCCGAAAAGCATTTGTTTTTTATTGATTGTGCCCTCCGCGCCGTTCAGGCGCAAAAGCTCGTCCTTGCAACGCACAAGCCAGCGATATGTTCTGTCGCACGAGTTTTTGACATAATCGTACGGAGCGGGATTTTCGATACATTCGTCAAAAGCCATAGCTA
>CAZIQC010000081.1:0-6150 GCA_964541335.1 uncultured Oscillospiraceae bacterium | reverse complement strand
TGCCCTTCGTCAGCGTTTCCATTGCAAGCTGAATTTTCTTCTCCGTTTGTGTATCGAGCGACGCCGTTGCCTCGTCCAATATCAAAATTTTGGGGTTCATTAAAATCGCACGCGCAATTCCTATGCGCTGTCGCTCCCCGCCCGAAAGCATTACGCCATCCTTGCAAAGCACGGTTTCGTAGCCGTCGCGCAAATTTATTATAAATTCGTGCGCATATGCTTTTTTTGCGGCGGCGATAATTTCCTGTCGCGTTGCGTTCGGTTTTGCATACGATATGTTTTCCGCAACGGTTCCCGAAAAAAGGAACGTGTCCTGTAATACTATGCCTATATTGTTGCGTATGTCTTCAATCCGAATATCCTTAACGTTTATTCCGTCGATTAAAACCTCGCCCTCTTGCACATCGTAAAGCCTTGTTATCAGGTTTGTGATGGTGCTTTTCCCCGCGCCGCTTCGCCCGACAAGACCCGTCATTTCCCCGCTTTTTGCCGTAAACGAAACATTTTTGAGGATTTTTCTGTTCGGCTCGTAGGAAAACGTTACGTTTTTAAATTCCACCTCGCCGCGCATATTTTTGAGTTCTCGCGGATTTTCGCTCTCGGTTATTTCGCACCGAGCGTCCGTCACCTCGAAAATTCTTTGTGCGCTGTTCATACACGCGCTCCACCAATCAAACACGTGAACCATTGAATTTACGGGATTGTACAGCATTGACAAATACCCCACAAAGGTCATCAGCTCGCCGAAGCTCAGCTTGCCGTGCATTACCTCAATGCCGCCCATCGCCCATACAAACACACCGCCCATTGCCATTATCCAGCTTAAAAGCGGAAAAATCCTTGCTCGGGCATACCCCTCGCGCAGGCGATTTTCGTACAGATTGTTTGCCGCCGCGCCGAAGCGCTCGGTTTCGTTTTGTTCTCTGCCGAATGCTTTTACCACCCGAATACCCAAAAGAGTATCGTTTATGACGGAGTTTAGCTCCGACGACCTGCGCCAGGTGTGCCATTTCAGCTTTTTAAAGCTTCTTTCCGATTTTTTTATTATCAATGCCATAATCGGCACCGGAACGAGCACCGTTATCGAAAGTAGCGGATTTTTTATAAACAAAACCATTCCCACCGCGGCAATCGTCAATCCGTTTATAATAAAATTCGGCAAGCCGTCATTTAAAAAATACTGAATGTCCAAGGCATCCGCATTTATTCTGTTTAAGAGATTACCCGTTCTTTTCGAAGAAAAAAAACTCATCCCCAGCCTTTGCATTGCGGAAAAAACCTCTGTTTTTATGTCATAAACAATTCTGCCCGACATATCCGCCCCAATGCGTCCGCGCATTGTTCCAAGGCAAACCGTTACCGCGGACAAGAGCACCAAATATCCTAGCAAAAGAAAAATTTTTCCGTAATATTTACCGCCCGCGGTTAAAACCTCATCGTAAAGCACCGTTCCCGAAATATAGGGCTGTATAACATTTATCGCCGCGGCAAGAAGAATTGCGGCTATCATCAAGCCGAGTGATTTGCCGTATTTCGGCACATATGACAAAAGCCTCAAAAACAGCTTTTTTCTCCCGGGATTTTTGTATTCGTCATCAAATGCCGCACCGTCGTAAGAGCTGTCATTTTCGGTGGGTGCAAGCTGTTTTTCGACAGTTGCCGCAAACGCGTCCGCTTCTCGCGCGCATTTTGCGCTGAAATAGCAAAGTATTCTCTCCTCGCCCCCGTATTTCAGTATAATGCGTCCCGAAGAGATAAAGCGCTCCGTCTTAATTTCCGTCACATTATTTGTCATATGTGTATTAAACGATCCGTCGGCGCAAATATAAATTATTTTGTCACGGGTCAGGGCAAGGCGCGCGTCCGTGTATTGTGCGGCATTTTTCATATCGATTTTCGAGGAAAACAGTATTTCCTTTTCATCAATGCCGTATTTTTTCAAAAGCTCGGTAAAATCCGCTTTTTCCTCGCTTTTTTTCAAAGCCGCCGCCCCCTTTCGGTATGATATGTAATTATATACTTTTTCACCGCAAAAAGCAATATTTTTAAACCAAATACACGCAAAATTTTATATATTTACAATCGAGGCGTTACATATTGCATATTTAAAACAGGGAACGGTAATTTGAACCGTTCCCTGTTTAAGTTTAAATCTTTTTAAATTCTTTTTTTCATTACTTTGTACAGCATTGTTCCCATTACGCCGCAGCTTATCGTTTCTCCGACAAATACTCCGACAGCGAAAACCCACACCGCTCCCGGGAGCTTATAAACAAGTTTAAGTATAATAGGCACATATACCGTATTTGCCGCAATCGGAAACACTGCCGCCGCCGCGGCAGACTTTTTGCCGAACTTGTATGTTCCGTACGCCGCAACAAGCGTAACCGTTGCACCCGCCACGCAGTCCCACAGCGGAGCACCCGTTATCAAATTTGCCGCAAAGCATCCCACAAACAGTCCCGGCACGGACGCGCCGAAAAATGCGGGAAGCACCGTCAACGCTTCCGAAATGCGCACCTGCACCGCCCCGCCCGACAAGCCGAACGCTGCGCTTACAAGTGTAAGTGCCGTGTAAAGCGCGGCAACAAGCGCACCTCTTGTAACAAAATTTGCCTTTTTATTCATTACTTTTCTCCTTGGTTTTTTGCACGGATTTATCCGCAGTAAGGATAGTTTCTTCACTTTCGGGGTTTATGTATTGCTTTAACATTTCGTCGTAAAGTTTACCCACAAGCGCGCCTCGGGGGGTTCCCGCCACACGGCTCTCTTTTATGTGTGCGTTACGGCAACGGCGGGTTAATTTTACGTCTTGCGTGAAAGAAGTCTTTATGTATTTCCAAAATTTTTGCCGCATTGTTATATACTATATTTTCATAATCCGTTTCGTTCGATACAAGCTTGCGAACAAGTGCGAGTGCGGCTCCCTGCTCTCCCCACGGCGAGTCGCTGCCGAAAATAACCTTTTCGCTTCCGTGGTTGTGTATTATGCGCGCAAGCTGTGCCGTCGGCTCACATTCTCCCAAATATGCCGTATCAAGGGAAACGGGCGTTCCCACAAGATATTTTTCCACATCGTCAAACATAAACAATCCGCCCAAATGCGCGGCAATGATATATTTGCCCGAAACCTCGCCCAAAGCGTTTGCCAGCCTTTGCGGCGGGCAGTGCACGGGCTTTGGCATACCGAGGTCAATCCCGCAATGAATTACGGTATAAAGCTTCAATCGCTCGGCTTCCTTTAAAAGTGCAATGCTTTCCGCGCAATCTATGAAAAAGTCCTGAAACTCGGGGTGCAACTTTATTCCCTTAAAGCCGCTTTCCTTGATTTTCGAAAGCTCGCCGCAAATATCCGCACATCGGGGGTGCATTCCCGCAAAAGATATCACGTCCCCCGTTTCGTTAAGCTTTTTCGCAAACGCGTTTACCGAGTCTATGCTTTTCGGGTTTGTAAGCACGGGCTGTACCACGCTTATACCTATGTTGTTTTCTTTCATCGAAAGGCGCAAGCCGGAAAGCGTGGCGTCCGTATAGCTCGGCGCACAAACTGCGCTTTCCCGCATAATATTTTCCTTTAAAAGTCGTATGGTATTTTCCGCGATTTTCGGCGGAAATATATGTGTGTGAATGTCTATCGGTTTTTTACAGTCTGTACACATCGTTTGCCGTAAGCACCTCTGTTGCGGAATTTTTCAAAAGCTCGACCGAGCGCGGCATATCATCGGTTTTAAGCACCATAATGGCTTTCCCCGAAATTTTACCCACAAATGCGTACATATACCGAATTTCAACTCCCGCGTCGGTTATTGTGTGCAATGCTTCTCCCAAGCCGCCGCTCGAGTCGCGTATCGTAACGGCGATAACGTCCGTTATTTTTACAAATACGCCTATTTCGTTAAGAGCAAGCACAGCGGCACTCGGGTCGTTTACTATCATTCGCACAACGCCGTAATCGGTTGTGTCGGCAATCGAAAGTGCGCTTATATCTATCCCCCTTGCCGATAATGCGTCTATCACCGCGATAAGCCGTCCGGGTTTATTTTCAACAAATACGGAAAGCTGTTTAACAAACATATTTTCACACTCCCTAAAATTTACGCTTATCTATAACGCGCTTTGCCTTGCCCTCACTGCGCTCAATCGATTTGGGATTGACAAGATGTACCTTTGCGCCTATGCCGAGCACACTGCGCAATTCGTTCGTGATTTTACGCTCCGTTGCTTCAATGGTTTTTACATCGTCGCCGAAAAGCGCCTCCGTCATCTCAACGTTTACGTCAAAGGTGTCGTTATTGTTTACACGGTCCACAATTATCTGGTAATTCGGCGTTACGTCGGCATTAACCTTAAGAAGCACCTCTTCTATTTGCGACGGGAACACGTTCACTCCGCGAATAATCAGCATATCGTCGCTTCTGCCCTGAGGCTTGCGCATACGAATGTGCGTTCTGCCGCATTTGCACGGCTCGGAGGTAAGCGCGCATATGTCACGCGTTCTGTATCTTATAAGCGGAAAGCCCTCTTTTGTTATGGTTGTGAATACAAGCTCGCCCCATTCCCCCTCGGGCAAAACCTCGCCCGTGTCGGGATTTATTATTTCCGCTATAAACATATCCTCGCAAATATGCATTCCCGCCTGTTCGCCACATTCGTACGCAACTCCGGGACCCATTATTTCGGACAAGCCGTATATATCGTAAGCCTTAATTCCGAGCGAGGCTTCTATCGCGCGGCGCATATCCTCCGTCCACGGTTCGGCGCCGAAAACACCCACCTTAAGCTTGAGCTTATCGCGAACGCCCGCCTCGGATGCCGCCTCGCCGAGATACATTGCATATGACGGCGTACAGCAAAGGCACGTCGACCCGAAATCAACCATCGTTTGAAGCTGATTGTGCGTATTCCCCGCCGAAATGGGGATAACCGTTGCGCCAATCTTTTGCGCGCCGCCGTGTGCGCCCAAGCCGCCCGTAAACAAGCCGTAGCCATATGCCACCTGTACAAAGTCGCGGTTGTCCAGCCCTATTGCGGTAAGCATTCTCGCTACACCGTTTGCCCAGTCGTCAAGGTCTTTTTCGGTATAGCCCACAACGATTTTCTTGCCCGTTGTTCCCGAAGAGGCGTGCACGCGCACGATGTTTTCCATCGGTTCGGCAAAAAGCCCGTAGGGGTAGTAATCGCGCAAATCCTGTTTGTAGGAAAACGGCAGTCGGTGCAGGTCCTCAACGCCCCTTATATCCTCGGGCTTAAGTCCCGCCTCGTCCATTCTTTTTTTGAAAAGCTCCACACGCTCGTACATTCTCTTAACTTGCTTTACAAGCCGTTCGCTTTGAAGCTTTTTCAGCTCGTTTCGCGGCATTGTTTCAATTTCCTTCTGCCACATTTTCATTTCCTTTCGCCTCTTTCGGTTATATATTGTAGCCCAAATCAAATGCCTTTAAATTAACCTCGGCAAATTTTTCCGGCACGGTTTCTTTAATTACCTTCACCCAGTTTTCGTACGGAATATCGGTGGATTTTGCCACCACGCCTATCAGCACCACGTTTACCGCCTTGAAATTGCCCGCGGTTTGTGCCGCCTTAAGTGCGTCCACCACGGTTGTATCCGCCTTTTCGCACAGCTTTTCCACGATATTTTCAGGGTAAGCTGCCGCCCCCGTTATAACGGGCATAGGGTCTATCTGCTGATTGTTTACTATAAGCTTTCCGCCTTTTTTTAAGTACGGAAGTGCACGGTAAGCCTCCAACGCCTCAAACGCCAGTATAACATCCGCTTCGCCCTTGCCTATTATGGGAGAATACACCTTGTCGCCGTATTTTACATATGTTACAACGCTTCCTCCGCGCTGGCTCATTCCGTGCACCTCGGAAACCTTTACGTCATACCCTTCGTTAATAACGGTGTTTCCCAAAATTCGGCTCGCAAGAAGCGTGCCCTGTCCGCCGACACCCACAATCATTATATTTTCGGTCATCGGTCAATCCTCCTCCTTTTTGATAGCATTAAACGGACAAACGTTTACACACAAGCCGCAGCCGTTACATTGCGTTGCGTCTATCCTTACCGTATCGCCCGAAACGGAAATTGCGGGGCAGCCCAATCGCATACAAGCCTTGCATTTTTTGCAGTTTTCGCCGATTGTGCAATGA
>CAZIQC010000080.1:0-6168 GCA_964541335.1 uncultured Oscillospiraceae bacterium | reverse complement strand
GGTTTTACGACACCGTTTTTTTGTGCCGAAGCAACGGGAAAAAACCAGTTTTTTTTTTTTTTTTTTTTTTTTGCCCGTGTTTTTGCTTTTTTGTCAGTAGACGCGGCGCATAAACTCGTGTATTATAGACTTGTGCAAAACGATTTTGTCAAAAACAAAACGGATTGTAATGTTTCAACAAAAAATTAAAATTTCGGTAAAGCAAAGGGTGCGAAAGGAGAGGCAAGAAAAAATATGAAAATCAAAAAAAACGATTATATTTTCGAATACTGTGGCGAAAGCAACGTCATAACCCTGTACAACCCCGACGGCGAGCGTTATCTTAAAATGCCCGCGTCGGTTCTGCTTACGGAAAAGGGAGAAGAAATACAAACGGAAAAGCCGAGAAGCTTTTTTGCGGAAAACACCCTTACCGTTTGCGCAAAAAGCAAGTGCGAACGCTTCGGCGAGTTAAAGCTTACGTTTTTGCTTAACGACGATTCCGTGGAGGTATCATTTTTTGCACAAGCGAAAGAAAACGTGTATGTGGAACGGACGGAGCTTTTCCGAAACGGACCGCGCGGAATGTATATGCCCGACTGCATTAAATATTTTGCGCCCGCGCCGCGAAACAACTACGGCGTGAACCGTGCGTTTGAAAACGTTTTTTGCGATTGCACGATGAATGCGTATTTTGCGCCGCCGCCGCTCAACTTTTGCGTGGGGAACAGAAGCGGGTGGACGGCTTTCGGACTTTTGGATTTGCCTGATTCTTACGAATACAAAATGACGGCAAGACTCGGCATATTAACGGAAAACCGCGGCGGAAAGCTGCTTACGAAAAAGGGTGATACATATTGTGCGCCGCGGCTTTTAATCACATTCCCGAAAACACGGTGGGACAGCATAAGCCTTTTTCGAAGCGAGCTTGAAAAAAGAGGATTGCTTCCCGAAAAAAGAAAGCAAACACCCGCCTGGTGGAAAAAGCCGCTTCTGGTGACATACGGCGACCAAATGCTGGATTTGCAGTACAACTGGTACACGTCGGACGATTGGGGCTGTAAGGAATTTACCGTTGAATGGCTTAGAATGTGGCTTGCCCGCGCGGAAAAAATTCTCGGCGAAAACGATTTTACAATAGTTATAGACGCATTTTGGCAAAACGAAATGAGCGCGGAAGCAAGGGTAGACGAGCGCCGCTTTGCCGAATTGCGACAATTTATCGACGAATGTCACAAAAAAGGTCACAAGGTGCTGCTTTGGAGCGCCCCGCTGATAGACAATCCCAACAACGGCTTTGCAACGCTTGCGCAAAGGTTCGGCGTGCTTTCGCCCGACGAGTTGCACGGCGAAATAGTGGAGGGAACAAGGTACATAGACTTTACGGCAGACAATATCGGAAAATATTTCGACGAGCTGTCGCGGCTGTTTTTCTCAAGCGATGACGACGCACTCGACTGCGACGGGCTGAAGACAGACTTTTTGGCATTCCTCAGAAATCCCGAGGGTGACGTGCATTACCAAAACCCCGAAAACGGAATAGGCATTAAGGAGATGTACCGCTTTTACGACGAATTTCAAAAAGCGGCTGTTAAGGTAAAGGCGGACGTTTGCCTTAACGGCAGTGGGTGCGACCCCCGCTTTGAAACGGTGATGGCGATGAACCGCCTGCACGATATACAAAACGTGTACGAAGAGCGCGAGCTTCGCGCAAGGGCATCCGCCCTGGCGTGCCCGAATTTGCTCATAGATTCCGACGGGGCTATAATGCTTACCGATTGGGTAAAGGAAACGTACATAAAGGCAGTGGTGTATTCCACACCGTCGCTTTATTATGTAAATCGGTTTCACGACGGAATACGCCTCCCCGACGGGGAAATGCTTGCTTTAAAAGAGCTTTTGTCCTTAAGCTCCAAAAAGACGGACGGCACACCCCGCTACAACGAAAACGGCGACTGGGAGCTTGTCGACGCAAACGGAAGAATAACCGCACACACCTTCGGCGGAGAGTATTTGTTTGTGTGCGACGGAAGCGAAATGTTTTACGTGTTCGGCTGGGAGGGCGGAACAAAGCATATCCCCGCAAAGGGATACCGCTTTACAAATCTTCCCGCGGGATGTGAGTATGACGGAGAGGTGCTGAAAATCGAGCTTGAAGCCGGCAAGGTGCACGCCTTAAAGGCAGAGCTTTTGTAAAATATGCAATAAATAAAAATGGGAGTGAGAAAATGTTTAAGCGATTGACAAGTATCACCGTTGCAATGCTTTTTTTGCTGAATGTGTGCGTGTGCACGGCGGAAAACGCGCAATCCTCGCAAACGGACTATACGGAAAAAATCCTTTTCGAAGAGAATTTCGAAACCGCGGTTACATATGATAACGGCGCAAGCGAATATATTATCGGTCGCGGGAACAATGTTTACAACGGGTGGAAAACAACCGTCAGCGGTGCGGAGGAAACATATGCGGACGACACGGTTTTCAGCCTTGTAAAGGAGGGTGAAAACCAAGTGTTCACCCATTCGAGAAGCTTGGGAACGAATGGTACAAGCGGCTACTCCAACACCTGCTTTACCAAAAGCTTTACCGCCGCGGGCGATAAGACAAAGCCCGTTCTCTTTACGATGAAAATGAAGGCGGAGCCGCAGGTGGGTGCCGTGCAAATCTCTTTCGGCGGGGCAACGTGGGTATTTTCGCATACCGAGGGGAAAAACCGCCTGTACAGCGGCGACTATAACAACGACGCATATACAAACCACAGCTTTGCCGACAACGAATGGCACGATATAAAGCTGATTGTGGATTTTACGGGCGGTACATACAAATATTATGTTGACAACGTAGCGCAAAGCGGCGGCGCAAGCCCCGCCGACGGGGAGGAGCGCCTGCTTAACTCAAAGGTAACAAGCTCTGCTGCCGCACTGAACAGCATTTCCGTATCGACGCTGAGAGGCTCTTTATACGGCACGGCGGGCAAAAAATATTATATCGACGATATAAAGATAGCCAACCTTGAAGAAAAGCTCAGCGGCGAAGCGGCTTGCGAAGCCGCCGTAAGCGCAATCGAAGAAATGTTTAAAAATCCGCTTACGGAAAACGTTACGCTTCCATCCTCCGACGAAAACGGCACAACAATAACCGACTGGACCACCTCCGACGCGGAGGTTATCACGGCCGGCGGCGAAATTGTGCGCGATTATGACGAGGATAAAAGCGCAACGCTTACCGCTACCGTTTCCAACGGAGATTTCAGCCGCGAATACAGCTTCACGGTTAAGGTAAAAATTGCCGACCCCGTGTATGAAAAAACGGACGTTCTTTCCGAGAATTTCGAAACGCCGCGGGTGGAGGAAACAACGCTTATTGCGCCGGGGCAAAGCTTTAACGGCTGGACAAGGCAAGCCGCCGACACGGGCACGGGCTTTAAATACGAAATAGCCGCGGAAGACGGCGCAGACAACCGCTTTTTGCAATATTACCATACGGGCACGGACATTAACGCCTACAGAACCTTTAAAAAGGCGTTGACGGAAGCCGTTCCCGCAACGGGCAGGTTTGAGCTTTCGTTCAAAATGAAAAAGGACGCGGGCTATAACGGCGTGTTCTCAATCTTTCTCGGCAAGGCGGAGTTCCTTTTCAGAATGAGCCATAACTATATGTACCCCGGCAATTTCGGAAACAGCGCAAACACGGCGTATGCAACGGTTCCCACGGGGACATGGAACGATGTTCGGTTTGTAATCGACCAAAGTGCGGACGGCGCAACCTACGAATATTGGCTAAACGGCACCAAGGTGACGGCGGGTATACCGACTATCAATGCTACGCACAGCGGCAAAACAGACGTTATCCCGGGCACGTTCGGGGAGCTTTCAATGCGCAGTTGGACGGGAAGCAACGCCGGCAGTGCAAATGCAAAGCTTTGCTTTGACGACATAAAGCTTACCGTTTACAAAAAGGTGCTTCCCGACGATGTGGCGTGCAAGCGCGTTGCCAAAACGCTGGAAAAGCTGTTTGCCGAGCCGCTTGAAGAAAACATCACGCTTCCGCTTACGGGTGAAAACGATACGAAGATAGAATGGCACAGCGACAACGAGGCGGTTATTACAAGCGCGGGTATTATAACACGCGCCGTCGACCAAAATGTGGGAGCTGTGCTTACCGCCACGATTTCGCGCGGGGAGTCTTACAGCAAGGATTATTCCTTTACGGTAACGGTTAAAGAAACAATAAGTGACAAAAAGGCGTGCGCCGAAACGTACGAATATTACAAAAAACTGTTTGCCGAACCGCTTGAGGAGGACGCGCCCCTTTCAACAACGGGGCTTTACGAAGCAAGCACGGAATGGGCAAGCGATGATGAGGACGTTATCACAAGCAAGGGCAGAATAACGCGCACCCTTGAAGATACGCAAACCACGCTTACAGTTGTTATAAAAAGGGGCACCGTTTCACGAACGGAAAGCTTTAGTGTAACGGTTAAGGGAATAGGCAGCTACGTAAAGCCCACCCGGGACACGCTGCAAAAAATAGCCGACGGCTTTTTGTTCTCGGAAATAAGCGACGAGTCGCCAAATGCGCTTAAAAGCGACCTTAACCTTACAACATCATACACGCGCTACGAGGCAGCGGCTGTGGAAAACGGCGTAACAATCGAGTGGACCAGCTCGGACAAGTCGGTTCTTTCAAATACGGGAAAGCTTACCCGTGCCGCAAAGGAAGCGAAAGCCGTTACCCTGACGGCCGTGTTCAAGGCGCAAAGCGACGAAACGATTTCTGCGACAAAGAGCTTTTCGCTGACGGTACTTCCGAAAGGTGAGGTTTATTTTTACGAAACGTTCGACAATCCGTCCGTTGCGGCGGGTACAAGCATTGAAAAATACAACGGGTGGACGGCAACCTACTCAACGCCGTCCGCAACGGTGAACGTTTACGACAGCGAATATACGATTGAAAAAGAAACGGACGAAAACAAGGTATACAGTCTTTACCGCCCGACGAGCAGTTCCGCTTCGATAATGCGCAGCAGTGCAAAAAAGCTTGACAAAACGGTTGACGGCGGCGAGGTAAGCTTAAGATTTAGGGTAATGCGTAAAAACGCTAGGGCGAATAACGTTATTGTGGGTGTAACGGACAGCCAAGACCACCCGATGATGTACAATCTTGAATTTTCGCAAAGCAGAATACGCGACGAGTACAAAAACTTTTCTCTCTTTAAAATGGGCGGCAACGCTCAAAAAACGGGTGTGTGGCAAACCTTTGAAATAGTGTTCCGCCTTGATGAGCAAAAGTTCGACTGTTACCACGACGGCGCAAAAATTGCCGAGGGCTTGCCGCTGGTGTCAACCTTTAACGGCACGATTTCAAGCGTTACGGTGTATTCGGTAAGAAATATGGGCGTAACGGACTCGGCAATGTATGTGGACGACATTGTGCTTACGCAAACGGGTGACAAAATCTCGGACGAAGCGGCCGTTTCGCAGGTGGCAAAAGCCCTGGAGGCGGAGCTTTCGGGCAAAACCGTGGAAGGGGATTTCCCGCTTAAAACCGCGGGCGACTATAAATCGACAATCCTTTGGGAAAGCTCGAACGAAAGTGTTATAAGAGTTATCAACGGAAAGGGCATCGTAACTCCCGCCGACGATACCGACACAGAGGTTACGCTTACGGCGCGTGTTATCCGCGGCAGTACGGAAGTATTGCAAGAAATTGCCGTAACCGTGCCGCGCTTTGCGGGGAAAACCGCGCCGACGAAGGAGCTTCTTGCGGCGGCGGTTGAGGGCTTTACATTCGACCTTTTATCGGACGAAAAGGAAACGCTTTTAACGCACGACCTTACGCTTCCGACAGTATATAACGGGGGCTATGCCAAAAAAATCGGCGGAGTAAACATAAAATGGAGCACCGACAAGCAAAACGTCGTAACAAATGAGGGTAAAATCACACGGCAAAAGTACGACAGCTTTTTAACGCTGACGGCGGAATTTTCCGCGGCGGACGACGCGAGTATTACCGCGAAAAAGCAGTTTAAAATCGCCGTGCTTGCAAAGGGTGATTTTGTGCTGAACGATGGGTTCGACACTTCACCCACGGAATTGATGAACAAAACCTTTTCACAAACGGGCAAGCAGCTTGAAAACGGCGGCTACAGCAAGGAAATAAGCGACGGCTGGGTGCTTAAGGGAAGCC
>CAZIQC010000079.1:0-6179 GCA_964541335.1 uncultured Oscillospiraceae bacterium | reverse complement strand
TTGAAACGATAATGCGTCTTAAGAACTATGCAACCAAGCTCAAAACGTCGCTCGACGAACTGCGGCGAGATATAAATGACGGCAAAATTTCGTTTGCGGAGGAGAAGCTGCGGGCAGTGCGGGCACTTTCCGGCGGGCAACGTGCAATGGCGGCGGAAATGGAAGCCCTGGAGGAAGAATTTCACGATTATCCGTCACTTATATACGACGGACCGTTTTCAAATCATCTTACACTCAGAAAATCGATTATGATAAGCGGTAAAGCCGAAATAACGGAAAATAGCGCCCGTGCCGCGGCAAAAAAGCTGTTTGCGCGAGAGGGCGAGTACACCGTAACGGAAACGGGCGGCAAGCTGCCGACCTACGGCGTAAGGTGCGGGAATGTGAGCGCGGAATTTACGAAAAACGGCGGTGTGCTTCTTATGCTGCTGTGCGACCGCACGCCCGATAAGGCAACGATAGACATTGAAAATGCAAAAAAACACGCCGCAAAATTTCTGACGGAGAACGGATTTTCGGATATGCGTGAAAGCTACTGCGAAATACGCGGCGGAAGCGCGGTTATAAATTACGCGTATTTTCAGGATGAATATATTGTTTTCCCCGATTTGGTAAAGGTTAAGGTTGCGCTTGATAACGGGGAAATAATCGGCTTTGAAAGTCGCGGATATATAATGAACCATATCTACCGCGACATTCCGAAGGAAATAATCTCCCCCGAGGAAGCCGCCGCGTGTATAAACAGCGCACTTTCCTACGACAGTATTACAAAGGCGGTAATTCCGCTTGAAAACGGAAGCGAGGCGTGCTGTTACCAAATAAAGGGCGTTGTGGCGGATAAGCATTATCTTGTTTATGTTAATACGCAAACGGGCGAGGTTGAGGATATGCAAATTTTGCTTGAGAGTGACGGCGGAACTCTTGCCGTGTAAAAGTTACTAAAACAAAGAAAAGGGAACGTAAGTGTGATTTACGTTCCCTTGCTTTGTTAAAATAAAATGAAAAGCTTTTTGTATTTTCGAAGTATCAAACCTCGAAATTAACCGAGGTGTCGCCCTGCAAATCCTTGCCGAAAACGTAGTCTTTGCCGGGAAGCACCGCATTAAGAACAATACCCACAATAGCCGCAACCGCAAGTCCCGAAAGGCTGATTGTTGCTGTGCCGACGGTAAAGGTGATTGCACCAAGCTCGCTGTAGTTAATACCTATCGAAAGAACCAAAATAAGTGCCGCGATGATAACGTTTCTCGACTTGGTAAAGTCGACCTTGTTTTCAACAACGTTTCTTACGCCCACTGCGGAAATCATACCGTAAAGAACAAGCGAAACGCCGCCGACAACCGCCGCGGGCATAGAATTGATAAGTGCCGCAAATTTGGGCGAGAACGAAAGCACCGCCGCAAGAACGGCCGCTATTCTGATAACTCTCGGGTCGTAAACCTTGGAAAGTGCAAGCACGCCCGTGTTTTCGCCGTAGGTGGTGTTTGCGGGTGCACCGAACAGTGCCGCCATCGATGTTGCAAGTCCGTCACCGGCAAGCGTTCTGTGCAGACCGGGATTTTCTATGTAGTTTCTTTCAACGGTGGAGCTTATGGCGCAAATGTCGCCTATATGCTCAATCATAGTTGCGAGTGCTATGGGCATAATCGTAATTATGGATGTGATAATTACGGATATGTTTGTATCCGGATTTCCGAAAAGGGAGAAAGCGGTGTCCTTCCACACAACGGGAAGACCGAACCAAGCGGCTTCCTTAACGGTGGTAAAGTCAACCTCGCCCGCTATAAGAGCCACAATGTACGAAACGATAACGCCCAAAAGAATGGGAACGATTTTTACCATACCCTTGCCCCATATGTTGCAAGCGATTATAACCGCAATGGCAACAATGGCAATCCACCAGTTTGCCGAGCAGTTTGCTATTGCGGACGAAGAAAGCGTAAGTCCGATAGCGATAATAATGGGACCCGTTACAATGGGCGGGAAATAGCGCATAACCGTGCTCGGTCCGAAAATTTTAAACAAAAGCGCCAAAACCAGGTAAACAAGTCCCGCGCAGGCAACGCCCACGCCCGCATATGCGGAAAAGTGCTCGATACCGTTTGTTTCGCAAACCTTTGCAACCGCGGCATAGCCGCCCAAAAATGCGAATGAAGAGCCCAAAAACGCGGGAACTTTTCTGCCTGTGATAAGGTGGAACAAAAGTGTGCCCAAGCCCGCGAAAAGAAGTGTTGAGGAAACGCTCAGCCCCGTAATCAGCGGAACAAGCACCGTTGCGCCGAACATAGCAAACATATGCTGTATTCCGAGCACAAGCATTTTCCCCGTGCCGAGAGTGCGCGCGTCGTAAATTGCCTCTTTGTTTTTAGCCATAAAACAAAACCTCCGTATACCGAGAAAGCCTTGTCCGCGCAAAAAGACGGACAAGGCCGAAAACCTAATCGTGTGATAATCTTGCCGACGTCTCTGCATCGAATTAAAGAACTTTCTCTTATTTTCTTCATATTATCACACAAAAAACAATTTGTAAAGAATTTTTTGTTAAAAAGGGAAATTTTGTCACATTGCGGCGTCTACAACAGCTCCACGCTTATTTCGGCGCGTTTTTTCGAATGAGTTTGCGCCGCAGCTTCAACGGGCGAATTCATCGCTTCTTTGATGGCGCGATTGATAAAGGCATTTATGCTTTCGCCGTGCGCTTCGGCAAAAAGGCGAATTTTCTCTTTTTCTCCTTTTCTTACTTTAAGCTCCACTCTGTCGTAGGCTTTAAGATTGTATTTGGCGTTTGCGCGCTTGCGTGCTTCGCTTACCATAGACAATTCTCCCCCCCTCTTTTAAGAAATTACATCCCAGAACAAATCCGTGTAGCGTGCGGGGTCTTCTATAGGCATATCGGCAATAAGCAACGCCTGATTGTAGAGTATTTCCCCGAGCTTCGCGCATTTGTCTTTATCGAGCTGCCACAAATCGAGCAGCATATAAAACGCCTTGTGCGTGGGATTAAGCTCCAAAATACGCTCTGCCTTTATTTCCGGATGATCGCCGGGAACGGTGGCAAAGTATTTCTCCATCTCAAGGCTTACCTCGCCGTCCGTGCCGAGGCATACCGGGTGGCTTTTCAGCTTGGAGGAAAGGCGCACGTCCTTAACCTTGCCGGCAAGCGAATCACGCAGATAATCGAGCATAACGCGGTTTTCCTCTTGCTTTTCCTTGGTGTCTTCCTTTTCCTCGTCGGTTTCAATACCGAGGTCACGGTCGTTGACGGATTTAAACTTTTTCCCGTCGATTTCGCCGAGCATATTTACGACAAACTCGTCAACCTCGTCCGTCATATAAAGGATTGAATAGCCTTTGTCCTTTATTTGCTCCGTTTGCGGGAGGTTGTCTATCTTGGAAACGGTTTCGCCGCAAGCGTAGTAGATGTATTTTTGATCCTCGGGCATTGTTTCGACATAGCGCGACAACGTTATCATTTTCTTGTCGGCGGAATTGTGATAAAGAAGCAAATCGCGCAATAAATCGCGGTGTGCGCCGTAGTCGGACACAATGCCGTACTTAAGCTGCAAGCCGAAGCTTGCGAAAAACTTTTCGTAGCCCTCGGGGTCGTTGTCGAGTTTTTTCTTAAGCTCTTGCTTGATTTTCTTTTCTATGTTGTTGCATATTGCGCGCAGTTGTCTGTCGTGCTGAAGCATTTCGCGCGATATATTGAGCGACAAATCCTGAGAATCCACAACGCCCTTTACAAAGCGGAAATGCTCGGGAATCAAATCCTCGCAATTTTCCATTATCATAACGCCGGAGCTGTACAGCTCCAAGCCCTTTTGATATTCCTTTGTGTAATAGCCCATCGGTGTGGCGGAGGGGACAAATAGCAACGCCTTGTACGAGAAGCTGCCCTCAACGTCGGCACGAATAACAATGGCGGGATCCTTTGTGTCGTAATATTTTTCCTTGTAAAAGCGGTTAAGCTCCTCTTCGGTTACTTCGTTTTGATTTCGTTGCCAAACGGGTATCATACTGTTTACGGTTTCAAGCTCGGTATAGGTTTCGTATTCGGGCTTGTCGGAATCGGGCTTGTCCACCTTGCGCGACTTTTCCACATCCATTTTGATGGGGTAGCGTATATAGTCGGAATATTTCTTTATAAGATTTTGCAGGGTGTAGCTTTCCAAAAATTCGCCGTAACGCTCCTCCTCGGAGTCGGGCTTTATTTTCATATATATGTCCGTGCCGCAGGAGGACTTTTCGGCGGGCTTTATGCTGTAACCGTCCGCCCCGTCGGAAATCCATTCGAACGCTTCGTCCGCACCGTATGCGCGCGATACCACGCGCACGTTTTCGGCAACCATAAACGCGCTGTAAAAGCCCACGCCGAACTGACCTATAATATCGATACCCTCTTGCTTTTCCATATCGCTTTTAAAGCCGAGCGAGCCGCTGCGCGCTATCGTGCCGAGGTTTGCCTCCAGCTCGTCGCGCGTCATACCTATGCCGTTATCGCTTACCTTTAAAATACGGTTTTCACGGTCGACATCGATTTTGATAAAAAGCTCCTCGCGGCGTGCATCCACCCCGTCTTCCGTAAGAGCCTTGTAGCAAAGCTTGTCGAGCGCGTCGGACGAGTTTGATATAATTTCGCGCAAAAAGATTTCCTTGTGTGTGTAAATTGAGTTTATCATCATATCCAGAAGCCTTTTCGACTCCGCCTTAAATTGCTTCTTTGCCATGATTTTACTTCCTTTCGTCAATAAATTGTCAGCACTCGTCTTTTTTGAGTGCTAATATAGTTTAACACCAATGACCGCCTTTGTCAATACGTAAACAAAAAATTTCGTCTATTCTCGCAAAAAATTGCCGAAGCCGCCCGCGTGCGCCCCCTCGATTGCCGTAAAAAGCCTTGCCCGAAGTCCGGGATTTTCGCTCTCAAGATTATGTATGAGCTGCTTTATGTATTCGCGCTTGGTGTGCTTGTCTGCGGGACACGGGTTTTTTTCCACGGGAAGGGCGTGCTTGCGGGCAAATCCGCCGATGAAGCTTTCGGGTGCGTAAATAAGCGGGCGTATAACGGTGATATCCTTTCTGTCAAGATATGTTACCGGCGAAAAACAGCTTACCCGCCCCTCGAAAATCAAGCACAGCATAAAAGTTTCCAAAACATCGTCGAAATGGTGTCCGAGTGCAACCTTGCGACTGCCCAATTCGAGGGCACAGTCGTGCAGTGCGCCGCGCCGCATTTTTGCGCACAGGGAGCAAGGGTTTTTCTCCTTGCGAATATCGAAAAGAATTTGCGCAATGTCGGTTTCCTTTACAATATATTCAACATCAAGCTCCTCGCAAAGGCGCGCTATGTTGTCAAAGCTCATTTCCTTATATCCGAGAGAAAGCGTAACCGCTTTCACGTCAAATTTTTTCGGATAAAAGCCGCGTAGCTTTGCCAGTGCGCACAAAAGAGCAAGGCTGTCCTTTCCGCCCGAAACGCCAACCGTTATTACGTCGTTTTCTTCTATCATTTTGTAATCGTCCGTTGCGCGGCGAACATAGCTTAAAAGTTTTTGCATAAAAAGACCTCTTTTTTCCAAAAATAAACACTTTTATTAAAGTAACAAAAAACGAAAGATAATTGTCCGAAACTATTATAGCTCAAAAAAACACATACGGCAAGCAATTTTTGAAAATCGAAAAGTGAGAAAACAGAAGAAAACAAGAGAAAACGAGAGAAAACAAGAGCTTAAAAAGCGTAAATCAAAATATTTCGAAAAATGTGTTGACAAATGCGCAAACATATATTAAAATAGCACTTGCTGAAAAAATGATAGAAAAAATGGAGGTTGATTCCGAATGAAGTCCTATATGGAAAAGGCCGGTCAGGTTCAGAGAAAATGGTACATCATCGACGCTTCCGGAAAGAGCGTGGGTCGTGTTGCCGCCGCTGCCGCAAGCATTCTTCGCGGTAAGGAAAAGGCAACCTATACGCCTCATGTCGATTGCGGAGATCACGTAATCATTCTCAACTGTGACAAGGCAGTGTTTACGGGTAAAAAGCTTACTCAAAAGGTATATTATCGCCACACGGGCTGGATCGGTAATATGAAGAGCGTTACCGCAGGCAAGCTTATGGAAACACGTTCCGACAGAGCAATGTATCTTGCGGTTAAGGGTATGCTTCCCGATACTACAAT
>CAZIQC010000078.1:0-6189 GCA_964541335.1 uncultured Oscillospiraceae bacterium | reverse complement strand
GGGTGTATGTTACATTATTCGCATATATTCGTCATATAATTACAAACGTTCTCATTGACTGCTTTCCTGCCGAGAATTATAATATTATCAGAAAATATCGGAGGTAATGCACAGTGAACAGCATTAACGAATTTCAAAACGAGGTTGCGCGGCTTCTTATACGCAATATAAATATACTTGATATTTTGACAAAATGCACGGGTTCGTGCTCAAAGCTGTGCCGCAGTGCCGTTAAGGCGGCAACGGGGTGCGGGTGCGTTAAGCTAAAGTGCGAAAAGACGAGGCTCGGCGATATGAAAAACGAATTCGAGCGCATAAAAAAGGGTTCGGGCGTATGTGGAGAATTGTGCGCGGAGTGCAGGGGAGATATAGAGGGAGAAATAGGCGAGCTGCTGTTCTATATTTCGAGCCTGTGCAACTGCCTCGATTTGTCGCTTGATGACATAATGCGGCGAGAAATGCGCAATGTAAAAACACTTGGGAAATACAGCCTGCGCTGACGGGAGAGTGGGGCTTACGCAAGAGCGGAAAGCAAGCCGCCGCCAAAGTCTCTTTGATGAAAAAAATCGGAAGCAGAATAAAAGAACCGAATTCCGTTAAAAAGGAATTCGGTTCTTTTGTTATTATCTTGATTTACGGTTTGGATTTTGTGCCGTTATACAAAGAATATTTAATCGCGCAATCTGTCTTCGATCAATTTTGCGAGGGCTTTTGCGTCGGCGGAAATTTCGGAGATGTTTTCGCCCTCTATCATTACGCGTATGAGAGGCTCGGTGCCGCTCGGACGAATAAGCACTCTGCCGCGGCTTGCGTATTTTGCGTTAAGACGGTTAATTTCGTTCATTATAACCTCGTCTTCAATATACTCTGCGGCACTGCTGTGGCTTGCACGGGCATTTTCCAAAACCTGAGGATAAACCGTCATTATGCGGGCAAGCACATCAAGAGACTTTGCGCTGTTTTTGATAAGCTGCGTAAGCTGAAGCGATGTAATAAGTCCGTCACCCGTGGTGTTATGCTCCAGAAAAATTACGTGCCCCGACTGTTCGCCGCCGAGAGAATAGCCCTTGTCAACCATTTCCTGCAAAACGTATCTGTCGCCAACCTTTGTTTTGACAACGTTTATTCCGTTTTCCTCGCCGGCTTTAAAAAGTCCGAGGTTGCTCATAATTGTTGCAACAACGGTATTTTTTTTCAAGGTTGAGGCTTTTTTCATTTCCGCGGCGCAAATTGCCATAATGACATCGCCGTCGACGCATTTTCCGTTTTTGTCGACTGCAAGAACGCGGTCGGCATCTCCGTCATACGCGAAGCCCATATCGCATTTTTCGGTCTTTACAAATTGCATAAGGCTTTCCATATGTGTAGAGCCGCAGTCGCGGTTAATGTTGGAGCCGTCGGGGGTGTTGTGTATAACGAAAACCTCCGCGCCGAGTGCCTTAAATGCGGCGGGTGCGGTGCGAGAGGACGCGCCGTTTGCACAATCGAGCGCGATTTTAAGCCCCGAAAAATCGGCTGTTACGGTGCTTACGGCGTAATCGATATAGCGAGTAAGAAGCCCTTCGTTGCGAGTAAACGTGCCCACGTTTGCGCCGATGGGGCGCTCCGCCACGGGTGCGTCGTTTAAAATTATGCGCTCGATTTCCTCTTCGGTTTCATCGCGAAGCTTGAAACCGTCTGCATTAAAAAATTTTATTCCGTTAAATTCCGCGGAATTGTGCGACGCAGACACAACAATGCCGGCGTCAAAGCCGAGTGTGCGCGTGAGATAGGCAACGGCGGGCGTGGGGACAACCCCCGCCGAAACAACGTTGCCGCCCATTGACATAATGCCGGCGGCAAGCGCCGATTCAAGCATTGCCGCACTGCGGCGCGTGTCCGTTCCTATAAGAATTTTGGGCGATTTGTGATTTTCGCGACCGAGGACATATGCACCCGCTTGCCCGATTTCGGCTGCAAGTTCAAACGTGAGATCGCGGTTTGCTATGCCGCGAACTCCGTCCGTTCCGAAAAGCTTACCCATAAAAAAATCATATCCTTTCATTTTGTCGACATATGCCGATAATTATTTAAAAAAGTATCCGCGCGTGTAAAGCTTCGGCTTTATGGCGGGAGATGTTTTGTTATACATTGAGATTATGCGCTTTGTTTCTTCCGCCAATTCATCGGTAAAGCACAGACGAAAGCCCGCAAGTCCGCTTGCGGACAGCTCCGAAAGCTTATCTGCCGTAAACGTGGGGCGAGAGTTTACAACTGTGTTTAAATGAAAAACACTGTCGCCGAACAGGGTAAATTCCGCCCCTGTTTTATCAGAAATCGTTATCGGGCGGCAGTCGCATTTTCCTTTTATGCCGCGAATAAGACATGCACGCGACACCATAACAGCCTGCTTACCGTAGCAAACGGCTTCGCAAGGGGCGTTTGTGTGCGCGGTTATATACGATATTTCCGTAAGCGACAGCTCCGGCGACAAAGTAATTTTAGAAAAGGTTTTTTGCGCGAGGTTTGCCGCCTCTGCGTTAAATACATTCATTCCGAAATCGGCAATCGGTATTATATTGTATTCCTTAAGCAACTTTGCCGCCCCGAGAGAAGAGGCATAGCCGTATTTTGGCACGGCTGTTTTCGAAAGAACGGCTTTTACCTTTTCCGACTCCGGCAGTACGGGCGGCAGAAGCAGTATACAGCGCGCATCGACATCGATTTTTCCCCATAAACCGAGGGGAACGGCAACAAAGCTTGCCTGCGTTGCGGCAAAATACTGCTCGGGTGTGGATATTTGCGCGCAAATATACGGCTTGTGCGCGGGGAGTGCGATTTTTTTTGAATATACGGGAGAATAGGTATTCAGCGGTGTTATTTCCTCTCGCATATGGACAAGCCGGTTCGCGGCGTCGCGCCGAAGCGCGTTAAGTTCCGCTGCGCTCATAAACAATCCGCCGTCCGCAAAAATATCTGTTTTTTCCAAAATGAACGGTGTTTGCCCGAGCTTTGAAAGAGAGAAAAGAATGCTTTCCCGAGTGAGAGCCGATTTTTGTGCCGCCTGCGGCACGGAGCCGTATACCGTGGCACTGTGCCGACCGTCGTCCAAACGCAGACAGGCTCTTTCGCCTTTCTTTGCAGAAAAATATGCAGTAACGGGTACGCGGCTTATATTTGCGCCGTCGGCAAAGGTTGCCCGTGCGCGTTTTAAGCTTTGTGCGTCGGCACGTGAAGAAAGATTGTCGTTATTGGCGGTATAATTCATTATTTCGGGAGTGTTTTTTTCGCAAAAAAAGCCGGTGGTAAAATCCGTGCCGCGCACGAAAATTTTCTTGAGATTATCCCTGTCGCTTTGAGAAAGCGGAGCGGGATTGTCAAGATATTTTCTGTAAGTGCCGACAACGGCGGCCACGTATTCGGGGCTTTTCATACGTCCCTCGATTTTAAGACTGTTTATTCCGAGAGAGGAAAGCTTTGAAATTTCCCCGGCAAGACATAAATCGCGCGGGCTTAAAAAATAGCCAGCGCGCCCGTTATGGGCGTAAAGCTTGCGGCAGGGCTGTGCACATTCGCCGCGGTTGCCGCTGCGTCCGCCGATAAAGGAGGACATAAGGCATTTCCCCGAAAAGCTTATGCACAGCGCACCGTGAACGAAAACCTCCAGCTCGACCGAGGTTTGCCGCCGAATGTTCGAAATTTCTTTTTCGGAAAGCTCGCGCGAAAGAACAACTCTTGAAAAGCCGAGTTCTTCAAGCGCGGCAACGTCGTAAATATTGCAAGCGGTGAGCTGTGTGCTGGCGTGCATTTCAAGCTCGGGGCATATTTGTCCGATAAGACGCGCCGCACCGAGATCCTGCACGATGACGGCGTCAACCCCCAATTCGGCACACATATTGACGGATTGCTCGAACCGTTTCATTTCGTAATCGTGAATAAGAGTATTAAGCGCCAGGTGCAGCTTTACCCCGTAGGTATGGCAAAAACGAACAGCGTCGCGAATTTCGTCAGAGGTGAAATTTGCCGCGTTTTTTCTGGCACTGAAGTTTTTTTCACCGAGATATACGGCATCCGCACCGTTGAACACGGCGGCGCGCAAGGCAGAGGGCTTGCCGACGGGTGCCAAAAGCTCGGGAATAAATTTTTTTGTCATAGGCGTACACACAAAAAAGGAATGCAAGCCCGGAGGAAAATGCAATTCCTTAATCCCTTTACTGTTTATTTGTCGATATTTGCGCTTCAAGCTTAACAACATTCATTTTAAGAGCTTGATTTTCCGCGCGCAGACGCGCCGCCTCGGCGTTAAGCTTATCAAGCGCGAGCTTTGCCGCACCCGCCTCCTCGGCGTATTTTAAAAGCTGGGCGCGAAGCTTTTCGTTGTCGGACTGAGCCTGCATATACTCGTCGGCAACGTTGACGGCGGTGAGCACTGCCGCCATAGATGTTGAAAGGCGTTTGTCGCGCGACATAAGCTCGCGCATATTTTTGTCAACGTGATATGCCACGTGGCGTACATATTCCTCATCCGCTTCGCTGACAATGCGGTATTCAGCATTGTTTATTGTGACAACGGTGGTAGTCTTTTTTTCTTCCATAACACACTCTCTCCTTAAGGTTATATACAATTATAACTCAAAACGGCTTGTATTTCAACATATTTTTGCAAATCAAGAGGAGATAAAACGCAAAAAAAGCCGTAAGGCGGCAAATTTTACTCTTGAAATTCGTGTCGGCTTCCATTATAATAAGAATATAATCTATCGCAGATGTCCCCCGCCGAAACGGCGGCGGGCGTCATTTCGGGGCTTGGGCGGGAGAAGAATTTATGCCTGAGCACTGATGAACCGACGCTCCTTGCGAGGATGCAAGGGGCGCTGAATATTTAAAAGTTTTTAGGGGAGGATTTTTTATGGATTATTTAAAGGAATATAACCGCTGGACGGAAAATGTTACCGCCGCGGAAAAGGAAGAGCTTGAAAAAATCCGAGGAAACGATGAAGAAATAAAGGACAGATTTTACAAACCGCTCGAATTCGGCACGGCGGGACTTCGCGGTGTAATCGCTCTGGGACTTAACAGAATGAACAGGTACGTTGTGGCGCAGGCAACACAGGGACTTTGCAATCAGCTTATAAAAACAAACCCCGGGCGAGATGACCTTTGTGTGACGATTGCCTACGACAGTCGCCATAAGTCGAGGGAGTTTGCCGAAACGGCGGCGTGCGTGCTTGCCGCAAACGATATTAAGGCGTATATTTTTTACGAGCTTAAGCCGGTGCCCGAGCTGTCGTTTTCGGTAAGATATAAAGGAGCGGATGCGGGAATTGCCGTAACGGCAAGCCACAATCCGGCAAAATATAACGGCTACAAGGTATACGGAAGCGACGGTGCACAGCTCAATCCCGAGCTTGCCGCAATTGTTTTGGAGGAAATAGAAAAAACGGATATATTCACGGGTGTTAAAAGGTGCGATTTTGACGAAGCCGTGAAAACGGGAAAAATTGAAATAATGGGCGAGGAGGTTGAGGAGGTATATCTCGATCGCGTGCAGGAGCAATGCATAAACCCGAAGCTTGCCGCACAAAAGGGGTCTGAGCTTAAATTCGTGTACACACCCTTTCACGGAACGGGTAACAAGCCCGTGCAAAAGATACTCGGGCGTGTGGGCTTTGATAACGTAATTGTCGTAAAGGAGCAGGAAATGCCCGACGGAGATTTTCCGACGGTGGAGTCACCCAACCCCGAAAACAAGGAGGGCTTTGCCATCGCAATGGAGCTTGCGAAAAAAGAGGGCGCGGATTTGATAATCGGTACAGATCCCGATGCCGACCGCTGCGGAATTTTGATAAAGGATTCGTCGGGAGAGTATATAAACATTACGGGAAATCAAACGGGCGTTTTGCTTACGGAATATATTTTGTCTATGAGAAAAGAGCTGGGAACGCTCCCCGAAGACGGCTTTGTGGTTAAAACCATTGTTACCACCGATATAATCAAAAAGATTTGCGAGAACTACAATGTGGAAATGAAGGAGGTTCTCACGGGGTTTAAATTTATCGGAGAAAAAATCAAAGAGGCGGAGGAAAGCGGCAAGGGAACGTATGTATTCGGCTTTGAGGAGAGCTACGGCTATCTTGCCGGCACATATGCGCGTGACAAGGACGCCGTTGTGGCGAGTATGCTCATAGCCGAGATGGCGTTGTATTACCG
>CAZIQC010000077.1:0-6205 GCA_964541335.1 uncultured Oscillospiraceae bacterium | reverse complement strand
ATTGTACTCCCACTGAAAAAATTAAGGTGAACCCCGCCGCCTATAGAGGCGGGGGTCATCTTAATTTAGTTATAAGCACCGCCGCCAGCGCCGCAAAAGCTCCCGCCGCGGCAAATATTATCGGCACGCGGCTTTTTTCCGTGCAAGCGAAAACCGCCGCGTCCGTTTTTATATCGAAAAGCAGATAGCCGCCGTCACGGCGCACCTTGGCTTTTTCCCATTTTCCGTTCGAAAGCACGTAAATTTTCGCTCTGTTCGAAACGTCGTCCGGCACAAGATAATGCACCGTAACTTTTTTGCTCGCACAGCCGTCAAACGAAAGGCGCAACATTTCCCTTGTTTCTTTTTTCGGGGGGATGCAATCCGTCGGCTTTGCCGCGTCCACCGTTGCGTCGGGCGAAAAGCGTCCCTCGCATACAACGGCGGGAAGAGAATTTTTGCGCAAAAGCTTGCTTTCCGCCGCGCCGATATATTTTTCATACCGTGCATATGCGTATATATCGTTTGTTATATTCGAAAAGTCGGTCACGCTCCAAGTGCCGAAGCTGTCCTTTTTTTCGGGTACGGACGGAATATCGTGCAGCCGTGCGCCGAACTCGGTGCGATATGTCTTTATCGTTTTGTCGCCTTTTACAAAGCTTACCTGCATATAGGTAAATTCCTCGGGAATATTTTCTCCGCTTGCTATTTCGTCATAGCTTACCCTCATTGCCGCCGCCTCATAGCTTACGGAATCGATACCGCCCGTATTATCCGCGGTAAACAGATTGTTTCGCGCAGTGCCGTCGCACTTGCCTGCTATTGCGCCGATAAATTCGTCCGTGCCGATAACCTCGCTTATTGCGCGGCAGTCGAATATATTGTGCGCCGTGCCCGCAATGCCGCCTACGTAGCTTTTGCCGCTTGTATTACACTTTGAAAAGCACCCGTCGATATTTGCCGCGCTTGCCCCCGCAATGCCGCCCACATAATCTCCGTCCGTGCTTGTTGCCGTTCCGCACGCAAGGCAGTTTTTAATGCTGCCGAGCGTTTCGTTCCCGACTATACCTCCGGCGTTGTCCTTTTTTGCGGTAATGCTTCCGCTGTTTTTGCACCCCTGCACCACCGCCTTTGTTTTGTAGACAAAATTCAGCGACTTTTTCCCGTCCTTTTCGGCATCGTCCTCGGGGTCAAAGTCGTACTCTACAGCCATTTGTCCTGCAATGCCGCCCACGTTCAAATCGCCGAAAACGTCGGCATTGTTTACACAGGCGTTGATTTTGCCGCTTGTGCCGCCGTCCGCCTCGTCAAGCGAGGCACTGTCGTCGGTAAGATTATCTTTTTTTTCGCGCATTTCGTCGTAATCTCGGGTAAGAATATCGACAATTGTATTCATCTTCGCGGAAATGGCGCGCATATCCGCAATTACCGTGTCCGCAACCGAGGAGGTGTCGTCGTTTAAATATCCGAGATTGTCCGTTATACCTTCGAGCGCACTTGTCAAGCTGTCGCGGCGCGAAAGATATTCTCTGTCAAAGCTCGGCAAAGAAAGCGTAGGCGAATCGGCAAAGGCGTTCAGCGCATTTGCCGCCTTGTCCAGGGTTTTCGTGCCGTCGCCCAAAACGTCGCCTATGCTTTCGGCAAGAGTCCACGCCGATTCAAGCTTTTCCGACGCTTTTTGCATATCCGCAATACCGTTTTTTATCGCACTTGTACCGGACGCTATTTTGCGTATCGCATAAGAAAGCTCGCTTATATCCAGCCTGTTTATGTAGCGAAGTGTATTTTGCAGTGCTTGCTTTATAAGCGAAAGACTTTCTCGCATAAGCTTAAGCGATGACATTATCGCGGCGGTGTATTCCTGCTCCGCACCGTTCGGAAGTGCTTTCACAAGCTCCTCGAGAGAGGTGTAAAGCTTTTGAGCTGCGTCATCAAGCCCGTTTATTCCGTCGTACAGGTCGTCAAACGAATCCTCAAACATTGTCAGCTTTTTGGCGGAATCCGCCATAGAACTCAGTCCCTCCGCAATTGCGGCGGCACCGCGCCGCAAATCGTCGAGAGAGTCGCTCACGTTTTCGAGGGCTTGTTTAACGGAGCTTTTGTTGTCGTTTTCCGAAAGCTTGTCGTTATCGACAAGCTTTTTTATGCTTGCCGCCATATCCGCAAGCTCACTCGCGCAGTCGGCACAGTCGGACAAAAGTACGGAAAGCTTCGCCGTTATTTCGTTGGCGGTGTTTATGCTTTCGTTTGCGCGGTCGCGCTCGTACACAAGCAGGTCGTCCGCGGCGTCGCCCGCGGCGGTAACGCTGTTTTTAAGCGTGTTCAGCCTGTTGTACAGCTTTGCCTTTGAGGCTGCCGCGTTTTCAACCGCACCGTCAACCATATCCGCCAGCTCCGCAAGATTGTCCATTGCGTTCGAAAGCGAATTTTGCGAATATTTTACCACGGTGTAGGGTTCTGCCTGTCCCACAATGCCGCCTATGTCCTTTCGACCGTACACGACGGCGTTGTTTGTGCAGTTGTCCGTAAAGCCGCTTTGCCGCCCGACAATGCCGCCTATGTTATAACCCGCGTGGTTCACGCCCACGGGGGCATTGTTTTCGCATTTTAATACAGCGCCGCAGTTTATCCCAGCAATGCCGCCTATGTCGGTAACTTCTTTCATATTGTCCGCCGAAACGGGCTTTTCGAGATTAAGACTGCTTAAATCAAGCTTTACTTCCTCTATAAATGTATTTATTTTCGCTTTGTTTTCGCACAGGGTAATACTTCCCGAGTTTTGCCCCGCAATGCCGCCCACGCTGTGCTCGCCGTAAACACTGCCCTTTACCGTGCAGGCGTTTATAAGACCGCCCGCGTCGTTTACGCCGACAATTCCGCCTATGTTTTTCCCGCCGCGAAGCGTAACGCGAGCGTTGCACCCCTCGATTGTGCCGCGGTTTACACCGGCAATCGCGCCCACGGTGTTTTTTGTGCCGAGCGCGCGTATGCTTACCTCCGCATTTAAGTCAAAAACCATCGCACTTTGCGAAACGTAGCGTATAATGCCGAAATCGGAAAGCGGCTTTTCAAGCTTTATTCCCTTAATTGTGTGCCCGCCGCCGTCAAAGCTTCCGCAAAAATACGGAAGCGGCGAAAACTCCGCGGCGGAAAAATCAATATCTCTCTTAAGAACAACTCTTTTTCCCACCGACCACGAGTCGAGCGCGCATTTTTTCGCCAAGGCGGAAAAATCGCCCGCACTTTCTATATAAATAACGTCCTCTTCAACCGCGCACGCGGGCGCAATTACCAAAAAGGCAAGCGTTGCCGCCACCGCGAGTGCCGCCGCGCGCTTAATCCTTTTTATCCGCTTTGTCATCGCCGCATACCTCCGCTTCCTTATTTTCGTTTACGGGAGATATATTCCCCGTTTGAACCATAGCCGAAACATCGCCCTTTATCACCCCGTGAATGTTTGCGTCCACAATGCCCGACACGTGCCCGCGCACGCGCCCGTTTACCAGCATTGTGCCGCTTGTTTTTATAACAAGCTCGGGTGTTTTAAGCTTAAAGGACGTTTTCTCCACAATGCTGTCGCCGATGAGCAAAATCTGCGGCAGTACGCACATTACCAAAAGCATTGATATTACCGTTCCGCGTCCCAGGCATACACCCATTGACGATACGACACCGTTTGTCGATATAAGCCCGATAAGCGCCCCCGCCGACGCCAAAATCGCGCCTGAGGTAATTATCGTCGGGAAAGACAGGTTTAGCGCCTCGGTTACGGCATCCTTTACGGGCATGGTTTTTTTCAGCTCGGTAAATCTGCTTGATATAACAATCGCATAGTCTATGTTTGCGCCCATTTGAATGGCGTTTACTATCAAATATCCGAGGAAATACAGCTTTGAACCCATTATGTACGGAAACGAGAAATTTATCCATATGCTTCCTTGGATAACCGCTATCAAAAGAAGCGGAAGTCCCGCCGACATAAACGTGAACAACAGCACCAATATAACGAATAACGCCGACAATATGCTTATTATAAGATTATCGCGCGAAAACGAGGACGACAGGTCGTAGTCGCTTGTGCTGTTTCCCACTATGTAGAAGCTGTCCTTTTCGTAATATTTTTCGGCAATGACATGCATTTTTTCAAGAAAGGCAAAGGTTTGCTCACCCTCCTCGGGAAGTGTGAGATATACAAGCATTCGGCTGTAATCGTCGCTTTGAAGCTGTGCCTTTGCCTCGGTTATTTTGTCATAAATCGTGTTTATGTCATCCGTCAGCTCATCGTCCAAAACAACGCTTCTGCGCGCGCTCTCGTCGTGCAAAAATATAAGCATATCGATAAGCGGCACACTGTACGAGTCGAGGTTTGTCAACGCTTCGCCGTAGCTTCCCGCATCCACGGCGTGCGCCGCGAACAATGCGGCACACAGGCTGTAGTCCACGTCGGCAAGCTCGGAAAAGTCGCGCGCGGTAACGCTTTCGGTAAGCATATATCCGTCAAGAGCTTCGGTATTTGAAAGCCCTTGGGTATAGTCAATCTCGGGGCAGGCTTCAAGCTCCGCCAAAAGTGCCGCCTCTTTCTCGTAGCTTTCGGCGGGAACAATGAGGGCAAGCATATTTTTTTGCGTAAAGGTGGAGTTTATTTTGTCGCGCGCAATCTGCTTTTCGTCCTTATTCATTGTGGAAAGGTTGCCGTTTCCGTAGCAATAGGGGCACATATTCGCCAAAACGGCGCACACCGCCGCAACCGCAACAAATATCGCCGGTACAACCTTTTTCGTTTTGTAGACAAATTTCCCCAGTGCCGATATTTTGGGGACAAAGCTTTTGTGCTCGGTTGAATCTATCAATTTACTGAAAACAACCAACAGCCCCGGCATAAGCGTAAATACACTCAGCAGGCTGAAAAATATTGCCTTTATCAAAACAAAGGCAAGGTCGCGCCCGATACCGAAGCGCATCGTAACAAGCGCCAAAAGACCCGAAATTGTCGTAAGCGAGCTTGAGGAAATTTCCACAATAGCCTTGCTTAAGGCATTTATCGCCGCCTCACGCGGGGGGAGCGAGGCGTGCTCCTCGGTGTAGCGGTGGCAAAGTATTATTGCGTAATCTATCGCCAATGCAAGCTGAAGCACTATCGCAACGGAATTTGAAATGAACGAAATTTTTCCGAGAAGAAAATTTGTTCCCTTGTTTAAAATGCCGGCAACAATAAACGTTATCAATAGCACGGGGATTTCGCCGTATGTGCGCGACGTGAACAACAGCACCGATATAATTATAATTGCGGCGATAATTATTATAACGCGCATATCCTTGTTTAAGGAGTCCGTTTCGGAGGCACCTATGTCGCTTTTTACATAGGTCGTGTAGTGCTTAAGGTGTTCTTTTACGTTATCAAACGCGCGAACCGCTTTCTCATCGTCTGTTTCGTATTTAAAGCTGACGTTAAAAAGCGCGCTCGCCGAACGAAAGTGCTTGTCGTCGTTATCAAATTCAACGCCGCTCACACCGTCGAGCTGTTCTATCTCTTCTTGCAGCTTAACCGCTCTTTCGTAAGAAATATTCGCCACCATTATGTCTGCGCCGGCATATGTAACAAATTCGCGGTTCATCAAATCCACGCCGCGGCGTGTTTCGGTGGATTTGGGCAAATATTTGGTAACATCCTCCTCCACTTTAACCCAATTTTGCGAAAAAAGGCAAAAAATCACGGCAAAGGCAAACAGCAGAAAAAACAAGTTCCGCTTATCCACAATAAGCCGTGCGATTTTGTAAAGCACGCCGCCGCTTTCATCTTTTTTGATTTTACTCATATTATCTGTCCTTTAAAAAATCTTTGCCTTATATTTTACAACGCAAATTGCACGAAATCAATATACAATTTTTCTTAAATGTATAACAAGGGGCGATTTATCGATGATTTTTTGAAGAAAGCTTTGTAACGATTAAAGGATGAAATCCCTCAATACGGATTTCATCCCTTAAAGTAAATACTGATTTAATGTCCTTTCCCCAAAAAAATCCTCCCGTCACGCGGAACGCGCGCCACCCTCCTTTAGGCAAGGAGGGCTTTTTTATGCGCCTTTTGGCTCCCTTGCCTAAAGGGAGCTGTCGCAAAGCGACTGAGGGATTGTTGAAAATTGATTTAATCAGTATTTACTAAAAAGCATTCAATAAGGGGCGTTAGCCCCGTCATTCAACGTTTTCAGTGGGAGATTGTACT
>CAZIQC010000076.1:0-6212 GCA_964541335.1 uncultured Oscillospiraceae bacterium | reverse complement strand
GGATGTTTACGATGGCTAATGTTTTTGACGTGCTTACGGAGCGCGGACTGATAGCGCAAACAACGCACGAGGATGAAATAAGAGAGCTTCTCGGAAAAGAAAAGGTAACGTTTTACATAGGCTTTGACCCAACGGCGGACAGCCTGCACGTGGGGCATTTTTTGCAGATGGTTGTTATGCGGCATATGCAAAACCACGGTCATCGCCCGATTGCTCTTGTGGGCGGCGGCACGGGGCACATCGGCGACCCCTCGGGAAGAACCGATATGCGCAAGCTTATGACAAAGGAAATGATCGACCATAACTGCGAGTGCTTTAAAAAACAGCTTTCCCGCGTGATAGATTTTTCCGACGGAAAGGCAATTATGGTAAACAATGCCGATTGGCTGCTCGACCTTAATTATGTGGAATTTATACGCGACATCGGCTCGTGCTTTTCGGTAAATCAAATGCTCCAGGCGGAGTGCTTTAAGCAAAGATTGGAAAAGGGCTTGTCGTTCTTGGAATTTAACTATATGCTTATGCAGAGCTATGATTTTCTTATGCTCAGCAGAAAATACAACTGTAAAATAGAACTCGGCGGGGACGACCAGTGGAGCAACATCCTCGGCGGACTTGACCTGTGCAGAAGAAAGGACAGCAATCGTGTTTACGGTATGACGTTTACGCTCCTTACCAACAGTGAGGGTAAAAAAATGGGCAAAACCGCAAGCGGTGCGGTATGGCTCGATCCGAACAAAACCTCGCCGTACGATTTTTATCAATATTGGAGAAATGTTGATGACGGCGACGTTATAAAGTGCCTTAAGCTTTTGACGTTTATCCCTATGGACGAGATACGTGAGTATGAAAAGCTTGAGGGAAGCGAGCTTAACCGCGTAAAGGAAATTTTGGCATACGAGGTGACAAAGCTTGTCCACGGAGAGGATGAGGCCCTAAAGGCGCAAAATGCCGCACGTGCGGTGTTCCTCGGCGGCGGAAACGACGAAAATATGCCCACCGCAACGATTGACAAGGCACTTTTAAAAGACGGTATCGGAATACTCGATTTGCTTTGCGAGGTTAAAATGCTTCCCTCCAAGGGAGAGGGACGCCGCTTAATACAGCAAGGCGGAATAAGCATAAACGGAGAAAAAATTACCGCAATCGATTACAAGGTAACGGAGGATATTTTCACCGACGGTAAAATAACGGTGAAAAAGGGCAAAAAATCTTTCCTTAAAATAACAGCGGAATAAGGGAGTAAATATGGGATATTTTTCGGTGATTCTTATAGCTGTCAGTTTGGCGATGGACGCGCTGGCGGTTTCCGTTACAAACGGTATTGTGATAAAGGATTTTCGCCGTCACCATGCGGTGAAAATCGCGGCATATTTCGGCGTGTTTCAGTTTATAATGCCGATTATCGGGTATTTTTTGGGCAACGGCTTTGAAAAATACATACAGAGCATTGACCATTGGATAGCGTTTTTGCTGTTGGCGGCAATCGGGGCGAATATGCTTGCGGAAAGCTTCCGCGAGGGAGAAGCGGCGCAGTGCGGAATAAGCGCAAAGACGGCTCTTTGCACGAAAAATATGATAATACAGGCAATAGCCACCAGTATAGACGCGCTTGCCGTCGGAATAAGCTTTGCGGTGATAGGCGGAACGAATATTATATTGTATTGTGCGATAATAGGCGCAACGGCGTTTGCCATATCTTACTGCGGCGCAATGTTCGGACGAAAAATCGGTGAAACTTTCAGAAAATATGCCGGAAGAATCGGCGGGATTATTTTAATTGCAATCGGGGTAAAAATTTTAATTGAGCATCTTGCGTAAAGAGGTGAAGCATATGCCGAGAGCGGTAATATCGGGATATTACGGCTTGGGAAACAGCGGCGATGAAACGTTGCTTAAAACAATAGCGAAAGATTTGAAAGAAGCCGCTCCCGACGTTGAGATAACGGCATTGTCGGCAAATAAGAAAAAAACGCGCGAGGAATGTAAAATAAATTCGGTCAACCGCTATAATCCGTTCTCGGTGATTTTTCAAATTGCGCGCGCCGATTTGCTGATCTCCGGCGGCGGAACGCTGATACAGGACGCAACCAGCACCAAAAGCCTTTTGTACTATCTTTTTATAATCAAACTTGCAGAAAGGTGTAACACACGCGTTATGCTGTATGCAAACGGCATAGGTCCCGTAAAGGATAAAAACATTGCCCGTGTGGCGCGTGTGCTTAACGGTGCGGACGTTATCACCCTGCGTGAAAGCGATTCCGAAAAAGAGCTTGCACGTTTCGGAGTAACAAAACCGAAAATCATCGTAACGGCGGATCCCGCGTTTAATTTAGAACCCGCGGACGGCTTGTCCGCCGACAAAATAATGCAAAGGCTTTGCGTGCCGAACGAAAAGAAAATGCTCGGGGTGTCCGTGCGCGAGTGGAAGCATTTGCCGAAAAATTTTGCGGAGGAAATGGCCGAAAGCCTGGATTATATCGCAAGAAAAGGCTATTTCCCCGTGCTTTTGCCGATGCAACGAACAAAGGATTTGAAAATATCAAAAGCAATTGCCGACAAAATGCGTGAAAAAAGCGCGGTTGCCGATTTCGAGCTTTCGCCTGAGGAAATGCTGGCTCTTGTGGGGCGTTGCGCCGCGGTGTGCGGAATGCGTCTTCATACACTGATTTTCGCAAGCATTATGTCAAGACCGACGGCGGGGATAATCTACGACCCGAAAATCAAGAGCTTTATGGATATGTCGGAGCAGAAGCATTATATACGTGCAAACGATTTTTCCGCGGAAAAATTTACGGCAATGCTTGACGAAATAACGCAAAATGAAAAAGAAATAAGCGCAAGCCTGAGCAAAAACAAGACGGAATTAAAAAAACGCGCAAAGGAAAACGCACGCATAGCGGCACAGCTGTTGAAGGAATAAAACCCTTTTTGAGAAAACTATTTTCTTGACTTTGCACTTTCGGGAATATATAATGTAAAAAAAGAGCAGTAATCCGCTGTGGGGTGGAGATTATGAAAAAGATATTGACGGTTGCGGCGGTACTTATTGTTGCGACCGCGGCGGTTGTCGGTATATGGCAACGCGAAAATATAGCCGCACTGTGTATGGCACTGAAATATAAAGAAGCCGAGCTTGGCAAAATGGAAGCCGAAAACAACGAAAAAACGAACGCGCTTTTGCAGTCTGTCACAGATACGCAAATGAGCGAGCTGTCGCCGGAAGATGCCGAAAGGCTCTTTCGCGGAGAATTGACCGAGGACGAGGCAAAAAAAATTGTAGTCGGTGACGACGGAAACGGCAATGTCGAAACGGCAAAAATTGACGATATTGTGGCGGAGATATACGTGCTCAGGGCAAAATACCTATCGAGCTTGGACAATTTGATAAACGAGGCCAAGGCGGAGGTTAAAAAAATTCCGAGCGAAAAACGCACAACGGCAACACTCATAAACATAGGAGATGTGTTTATAGCGCGCGGCACGGCTCTTGAGAAAGAGTGCGACGCGCAAATGGAAGGTCTGCTCGAAAAAATTTCGGCGCAGTTGAAAAAAGAAAAAAAGGATACACGGCTTGTATCGGAGATAAGAGATGTGTACGTTAACGAAAAAAGAATAAAGAAGGCGGCACTCTACAACAAATATTATCCGAAAGCGTAGCATATAAAATCAATTTACATAAAGGAGAAGGTATGTATTATGAAAAAAGTAACATCAACATTACTTGCAATGTTAATTGCCGTACAGGGCTTGGGTGTTGCGTATGCAAGCAACCCTCCGACGGAGGTTTTCCCCGAGGCGGACATTGAGCTTAAGCAAAGCGACGCCGCAACCTATGAAAACGGACCGATTACCGTAGATAAGGGAAGCAAGGTAACGTTTCGCGCAACGCTTGACACTGCCGAGATAAAAAGCGCCGTGCGCGCATATTACGAAAAAGCCGTTTCCGAAGCAAACAGGATTGCGGGAAGCGATTCGGCGGCAAAGGAAAGAATACTTGCCGATGTAGCCGCGCGAGAAATAACGGGGCAGTTTGAAATAAAAGCCGTTTACCCGAGTGCGATTTCGATTGCTTCGGAGTATAAAACCGGAAAGGATATGTACGGCTTTAACGACGCGTCGAAAAAGGCATTTAAAGAAATAAGCCGCACGGAAACAACCGCGGGAGACACAAAAACGCTTACGATAACCGTTGAGCCGAAATCACCGTCGGGGGCGGCAAGCCTTACCGTGGGAGATTTGTGCGCAAACAATTACGCAAAGCTCGACGAATATTTGCCCGAAATGCAGTTTGAAGCGGCAAGCGAAGCGTTAAATACCGCCGGTACATATACTGTTACGGCGACGCTTACCGGTTACACCGATTTCGCCTTTTCAAACCAAACACGCGTTACCTACAATGCCAAACAGGCGGAAAGCGGAGCAAATCCGTACTCGCTGAATACCGTAAGCGCAACGGTGATTGTACGAAGCGATATTAACGGTACGATTAACAACAAGGGCGAGGAGGAAATTACACAAGTAACGGTTGAATTAAAAAAAGGTGATGAAACCGTAAAGGAAATCCATTCGGAAGATAATCCGATTGATAAAATCGAGGCGGATACTTCACATACATATGAGGTGAAAAACGTTGACGACGGCGTGTACAACACCGTAATAAGCGACGGAGAGACGACCAAAACCACGTATACGGATATTGACGGAACGGCTGACAAAACGGAAACCGTCGATTTCAAGCCGCGCTTAAGCTCCGTTGTGGAAATAGACGCGGTAAATTCCGATACGGGAACGATAAAGAGCGAGCATATAAGAAAAACGGTTGTCGAGGGACTTGACCACGAGGTTGAAACAGAGGTTACACAAGGTAAGTACGACACGGCGGAAAAGCGCGCGGATGACAGCAAAACGCCCAAGGGTGCATATGAAGACAACGGTAAGGTTGAAATGACGCTTTCGGTAAGCGCAAAGGAAGAGATAAAGCAAAAAAGCGAGGAGAGTACCGATTCCGCCGCGATTAAAAACACCGTGTACGACAGCCAGGAGCTTATTCGCAAAAAAGTAAACGAGGACGCTCGAAGCGGATATACATACGGCATAGAAGAATATTTCGATTTAACGCTTAAGCTTAAGTGGTGGGACAGGGACGGTAATGAGCACCATAAAGAACACGAAAACACCTTGGAAAAAGAGGGCGCAACCGTTCCCACGGCAGTCAATACGCTTCATATAGCGTTTGATTATCCTATTCGCGACGGGGAAAGCATTAAGCTTTATCGCCACCACGGAAACGACCCCGAAGCAACCGCATTGACGGAACTTGACGCAATGCCGCAGGATTTCGCCGGTTATGACAACGGAACAAACCCGCCCGCGTTTTATGTTGACAAAACGCGCGGAATAGTTCATATTTTTGCAAGAAATTTCTCGCTTTACGCGCTTGTTACGGAATCGTTGTCCGTTCCGAGCGGCGGCAGCTCGTCCTCTTCGGCATATCGACTTGTTTTCAATATTGACGGAAAAACGGGCGATATTTCTCCCATAAAGGGAAAACGCGGAAGCATAATTTCAGCCTCCGCACTGCCTACACCCGTGAAGGACGGCTACACCTTTGACGGCTGGTATACCGACGCGGCGCGTACAAGCAAGGTAACGGAGGATATTGTTCTTACGGGAAATGTCGTTATTTACGGGCATTGGGTAAGCGGCATTTTGGAAGGCGAAACGCACTTTGCGTATATTAAAGGCTATCCCGACGGGACGGTTCGCCCGAACAACAACATAACTCGCGAGGAAACGGCGGCGGTGCTGTACAGACTGCTTACCGATGATTACAGGCAAGAGCTTCTCAAAAAAACATATGACAATCCTTTCACCGATATGAAAAGCGACAGATGGTCTTACACGGAGGTTAGCGTGCTTGCGGGCGCAGGCTATATCAAAGGCTACGAGGACGGCACCTTCCGCCCGGAAAGTTCGATAACGAGAGCAGAATTTGCGACAATGATAACTCGCTTTGTGAATCTTTATGAGGTGGGCGAGCCTGTTTACGGCGATATAACGGGTCACTGGGGAGAGATAGACATTCTCAAGGCATCTGCTGCGGGATGGGTTCAAGGCTATGAAGACGGCACTTTCCGTCCGGACGGATACATTAGCAGAGCGGAGGTAATGACCATTGTCAATCGTATGCTGGCGCGCTCGGTAAACAA
>CAZIQC010000075.1:0-6329 GCA_964541335.1 uncultured Oscillospiraceae bacterium | reverse complement strand
TAACGAGGTTTTTGCGGAAAAGATGAAAAGATTGCGCATAGAAAAGGAAAAGCGCATTGCGGAGTTTAACTCGTTGCAAAGTCAGATAAACCCGCATTTTATCTTTAATCTGCTCGAAGCCGTGCGTATGAACGCGGTATGCCGTGCCGACTCGGAAACGGCGGGCGTTATGAAACGGCTCTCGATAATTTTTCGCACGCTGATTACGTGGGGCAACGATATGATAACAATGGAAAAAGAAATGTCCTTTATTAACGCGTTTTTGTACTTGCAGGAATACAACTGCCCCGACGTTGATATGGAAATAAATATCGACGACAATGCCAAAAAGGTAAAAATTCCGAAAATGGCAATTCAGGTATTCGCGGAAAACGCGTTTGTACATGGGTTGGACAGCGTATGCGGAAAAAAATTTTTTTCCCTGCGCGCAACCGTAAAGGACAAAAAAATGACGGTTACGGTGGAGGATAACGGTAAGGGCTTTCCGAAAGAAATTGCCGACGGCATAAACAAAAAGGATATTTCTAAAATTGCCGAAGCATCTCACGGAATAGGTATAAGAAACGTTATGGAGCGACTGAGGCTGTATTTTGACGATGAATATGAAATTCGCGCGGAAAGTATACCCTTTGAGAAAAATCTGGTTGAGATTGTCATTCCCGTAACAAACGATTGAAAAGAGGTAACGGCAGATGCTTAATGTTTTACTGGTGGACGACAATATAAATATTTTGGAGGGACTGTCGGTTTTAATAGACTGGGAGACCATGGGCTTTTGCGTTTCGCATAAGTCGCAAACCGCGGCGGATGCTCTCGAATATATGGAAAACGAGCATATTGACGTTGTCGTGTCGGATATAAAAATGCCGGGTATGAGCGGCATAGAAATGATTGAAAGGATAAAACAAACAAAAAAGGACGTTAAATTTATTTTGGTGTCGGGCTACAGCGAGTTCGATTACGCAAAATGGGCAATAGATTACGATATAAGCGGATATTTGCTCAAGCCTATCGACGAAGAAGAGCTTATAAAAAATCTCAACAAAATAAAACACGAAATAGAAAAGCGCAAGGAAGAGGACGCGGGACTTTTAAAATTTTACGTTCGGCGCGCGATGGAGGGCGACGTTTCCTGTATAGAGCAAATACAGCAGTTGTGGAAATGCAGTGAAATAAGATACTTAAAGGTCAAGCCCGACGTCGGCTTTGATGTAATATGCCGAAACGACAACGCCGGCAAGGATGCCGCCGCAAAAATTTACAATGCGCTTACGGCGCAGTTCAAAGAGGAATACTGCGTTTATATTGCAAAAAAGAGCCTTGAAGAGGTGGAGCTTCTCGTCAGCGACGAAACGTATAACGGCAGTATAAGAAGCTTTGTAAAATCCGTTTTTGATTTGCTTGACGCAAATTGCGATATATCCGCTCCGTTGATTTTTGCGGGAAAGCCCGTTGACAAAATGGCAAATATTTACGCTTCGGTTGAAACGGTGCGAATGCTCGAGGATTGCGCTTTTTACGAGGAAAACAAAAAGAAATTTATATACGAGGATTATGAAAACGTCGAATTTTGCGACGTTTTGACTGATGTTGCCGCAACCGACAGAATAGTGAATGCGGTTAAAAAGCTTAACGAAAGTGAACTGCTCGACGAAGTGAACGCATTTTTTGAAGCTGTGCGCGAAGCGCACGTTAAGGTGGACAGCGTGATAATGTACATTAACAAAATAATATTCGACGTGTGCAACGTTATCTCGCGAAGCGGCGACGACGTGGGAAAGTATCTCTATCGTTGTACTACGCTGAAAAAGGATTTGCACCCGAATTTCGGCAAGGCAAAAGCATTTTTGACGGAAAACCTTATCGAGCTTCAGCACTGCATTTACGAATCACAGCGAAAAAACGCGCAAGGCATAGTGGCATATATAATCGACGACATCGACACAAATTACAGCGATGTAAACCTGCGCTTGCAGATGTATGCTTCAAAATATTATGTAAATGCGTCCCACCTCGGCAAGATATTTAAAGAACGAGTGGGAACGAGCTTTAACAGCTATTTGCTTAAGGTAAGAATAGAAAAGGCAAAGGAGCTTTTGCGCTCCACGGATATGAAAATTTACGAAACGGCGGAAAAAGTCGGCTTCAGTGACCCGAATTATTTTTCCGTAAAATTTTTACAGGTGGAGGGTATTACACCCGCAAAATACAAGGCGAAAAACGCCGTTAAATAATAAAACAAAATGCCGCCGCACAAAAGACGGTCGATCGAACAAAAACACCCGACGACGGGCAACCCCCGTTGTTTAACAAAACGGAGGCTCGATATGAATTTAACCGAATATATAAAAAGAAGATGGAACGACTGCGTGCGAATAAATACAAAAGATGAGGGTACACTCATCGGATTGCCCGCCCCGTATATCGTTCCGAGTCCGAAAGAACACCTTAATGAGATGTACTACTGGGACACATTCTTTACCTGCAAAGGCTTGTATCTTTCGGGCAGAGAGGATTTGGCAAAAAGCTGCACCGACAATCTGCTTTTTCTTGCGGAAAAATACGGCTTTGTGCCGAACGGAAACAGAACGTACTATCTCAGTCAATCACAGCCGCCCTTTTTGTCAATGATGGTTATGGACGTGTATCGCAACACGAACGACAAAGAATATTTGAAAAACGCATATAACATTTTAAAGAAAGAATATGACTTTTGGATGACAAAACGCCTTACGCCGACGGGGCTGAACCGCTTCGGCGCAAATAAGGACAACCTGGGTGATGTGAATAAGCACTACGAAAGCATTTGCCGCAGAATAGACTATCTTGTGCCCTGCGACGACAAGCGCGATTTCGCCGTTAGTTTTTTGGCTGATTGCGAAAGCGGTTGGGATTTCAGCCCGAGGTGCGAATTCAATCAAAGTAAAACGGTGTATGTGGATTTAAACTGCAATTTGTACGCCTATGAAAAAAATTTTGAATTTATGGCCGCCGAAATACAAAACGGCGATCGGGATTTTTGGACAAAAAAAGCGGAAAAGAGAAAGCACCTGATGAACGAATACCTTTACGGCGAGGGTGCATTCAGAGATTATAATTTTGAGAAAAAGAAAACTGTGGGCGTTTTTTCCGCGGCGTCGTTCTATGCTCTTTGGGCGAGGGTTGCTGACAAAGTTCAGGCGGAGGAAACGCGCAGGCTTTTGTATAAGCTTGAAAGAGAGTACGGCGCGGCCGCCACGGAGGAATATTCTCTTCCCGGGAAATACCAGTGGGCTTATCCGAACGGGTGGGCACCGCTTCAATACATAGTGATAAAAGGACTCGACAATTACGGCTATAAGGCGGACGCGCGCCGAATTGCGCAAAAATATATGCACGCCGCGGAAAAAATGTATGAGCAAACCGGCACCGTGTGGGAAAAATACAACGTGTTGACGGGCGGCAACGACACCGTGGGAGATTACAAAAGCCGCGAAATGCTGGGCTGGAGCGCGGGTGTGTACCTGTTTGCAAAGGATTATTGCGAAAAAACGAAAGAATAAATATCGAAAAAGGAGCTTGCCTATGCCTTTTGAAAGAAAACAGTATTTTGTGGGAATAGATTCCGACGGTACGATGTTCGATTCTATGACAATAAAGCACACGCACGCATTTATTCCGAAAATGATTGAGGTGTTCCGTCTGGGAGAAATTGCCGACAAGGTTAAAACCGCGGCAGAATACATCAATCTTTACGGCAACGAAAGGGGAATAAACCGTTTTCCCGGGCTTGTACGCACGTTTGAGGAAGTGGAGCGTGTGTCGGATTTTAAGCTTGAAAACTACGACGACCTGCGCGCGTTTGTAAAAAACGCCGACACAATGTCAAACGCCGCTCTTGCCGAATACGAAAGTAACCACCCGAGCGAATTTTTGCAAAAAGTGCTTTTCTGGAGCAAAGAAAGTGATTTGCTTTTTGCCGAAAAAATGCGCACCCAACCGCCGTTTAAAAACGCGCGGCTTGCCGTTGAAAATATGTGTAAATCGGCTGATGTGGGCATTATCTCCTCTGCGGGCGCACAATCACTGCGCGAGGATTGGGGCAGGGAGGGTCTGCTTGAAAAAACCGCTTATGTAGCCGGGCAGGAAATGGGTTCCAAGGCGGAACAGCTCAATACCGTGATAAATAACAACGGCTATGAAAAAAAACACTGTTTAATGATTGGCGACGCACTCGGCGATATGGAAGCGGCAAAGGATAACGGCATATTTTTTTACCCGATTATTCCTTTGCGCGAGGAGAGTATGTGGAAAGCCTTTTACGAAACGTATTTTAATATTTTTTTGAACGGATGCTATGCCGAGGTCGAAAAAGAACTGATTGCGGACTTTCTCGGACAAAAACGATAAACTTTCTTAAAATTAAAGCAAAAAAGAGGTATTGCTGTGAATAAAACGGATTTAATTATAAAAAATATGACTCTTGAAGAAAAGGTTGGACAAATGTGCGTGGCAATGCTCGAAACCGCCGAAATTACCGACGATGTGAAAGCCTATGTAAAAGCTTATCGGGTGGGAATGCTTCGTTACTGCCCAAATGCTCGTTTTGACAATGCAAGCGAGGTTATCGGCAAACCGAACAAATACCTTACCTCGGCGCAAACGGCACGTTTTACAAAGGAAATTCAATCAATGGCAAAAATTCCGCTTTTTTTTGCGGTCGATCAAGAGGGCGGCTCAAGAAATGACATAAACCGTGACGGTGCGTTTGCCTACGGCGGACATATGCAGTTCGGTGCTGCCGACGATACGTATCTCACCTATTGTGTTGCGAAACAAACAGCGGAGGAATTTGCCGCAATGGGTGTAAATATGGTACAAGCTCCGATTGTCGACGTGCTTGAATACGAGGGTAAATGTACAATGAAAGCGGCAACTTTCGGAGATGATGTAAACAAGGTATGCGCCCACGCAAGGGCAATGATGCACGGCTTTGCGGACGGCGGCATTGCCGTTATGGCAAAGCACTTCCCGGGGTACGGCTCCGTATCGACGGACGCGCATAAGGGCATTGCGGAAATAACGAAAGACTTTTCCTCCTTGGAGGAAAAGGATATTCGCCCGATGATTGAGCTTTTTAAAGAGGGCTTGGGCGGCATTATGACGGGACACGTGGTAACGCAATGCCTTGATGTGGAAAACCCCGCCACTACCTCAAAAGCCGTAATCGACGGCTACCTGAGAAAAAAACTCGGTTTTGACGGTATTGTCGAAACCGACGCAATGCGTATGCCCGCCATACAAAAGCTTTACGGCACGGCAAAAGCGTCTGTAAAGGCTGTGCGGGCAGGGTGCGACCTGGTGCTTTTGCGGGGTGACGCCGCACATTTTAAGGAGGGGTACGATGCGCTTTTGACGGCGGCAAAAAGCGGCGAAATTCCCCTCGCGCGTATTGACGAAGCGGTGCGCAGAATACTTGTGCAAAAAGAACGAATAGGGCTTCTTTCGGGCAAGCTTTCAAACGAGGAAGCGGCGGCAAAAATTGTAGGCTGTGCGGAGCATAAAAAAACGGCGGAAGAGCTTGCAAGACGGGCGGTAACGCTTGAAGCGGGAAACGGCTTGAACCTTTCGTCCGACGCAAAAAGTCTTACAATTTGCTGTGAAATGCAAAAAATTCGTGCGGCACAAGACAAAATCCAGTCAATCGATATGCTGGAGCGCGCTTTTAAGCAGGATTATAAAAATACAAACGGAATTATAATCAAGCTTAAGCCCGATGATGATGACCTTGCCGAAATCGATAAAGCGCTTGAAAAAAAAGAATACGACGCGGTAATTTTCGCGTCGTGCAATGCAATAATTCACACACAGCAGCTTGCGGCGGCAAAAAAGGTGCGCGATATGTGCAAGAATATGACGATTATTGCACTGGAAAGTCCTTACGACATTGAAATATTGCCGCAAGCGGAAAATTTTGTAAATACCTACGGCGTATCGTATGAAGCAATGCGTGCGGCAGTTATGCTGCTTGACGGGCGCATAAAGCAAAGCGGACATTGCCCGGTTAAAATAAAAAAGTAACGAAAGGCTTATATTGAACGGCGTGTTTTACGCGTGAACAAATGATAACATGGGCGAGTTTAAGCTTTCGACGGGCTGTGCCGAGCGTTCCTTGCTTACGAAAAGTCTGTATAAAAAAACGAATTAAAATAACGAAAAACGCGGCCTGAAAATGTATACTCATCAAATGCCTTTGTATTGCCAACAATGTTTGCAAAATTAAATGTAAATATTCAATAAATTTTAATATGTAATCATCATATCAAAATTCGTTACACATAAATAAAGGA
>CAZIQC010000074.1:0-6330 GCA_964541335.1 uncultured Oscillospiraceae bacterium | reverse complement strand
CCCGAGAACTCAAGCAACGGCTGCTTGAACTGACTGCCCTTAACGGTTGTTTCCTTAAATTTAGCCAATACTTCCGCCTTTGCGGGAATTGTAACGGCATAATCAAATACCTTCTGTCTGTTCTCCTGTGTTTCGAGGGGCTTCATTGTAAGTGCCTTTTCGCCTTTCTTGCCGGGGCACACGTTTACGCACGAGCCGCAACCCGTACAATCGAGCACGGACACCGCCATACCGAAATACAAGCCGTTCATAGCCGTCATATTTACATACTTGATACCGTCGGGGGAATTCTTCATTTCCTCCTCCGTAAGCACTACGGGACGGATACAAGCGTGCGGACATACATATGAGCAGAAGTTACACTGAATACAGTTGTCGCCGTTCCATTCGGGAACGTCTACCGCGATACCTCTCTTTTCGAAAGCGGCACTGCCGAGCGGCACCTCACCGTCAACATAAGGCACAAATGCCGAAACGGGAAGCTTCATACCCTCAAAAGAGCCAATGGGGTTAAGAATGTTATTAACATAGTCAACCAATCTTCCCTTGCCGTCAAACTTAACGGAAAGGTCCTCGTCCTTGGCGTTTTTCCATTCTGCGGGAACATCTACCTTAACGACGCGCTGTGCACCCATATCGATAGCGTCGTGGTTCATTTTAACTATTGCTTCGCCTTTCTTGCTGTAGGACTTTGTTGCCGCGTCCTTCATATAGCGAATTGCGTCGGCCGCGGGAATAATGTTTGCCAGTTTGAAGAATGCCGACTGAAGTACGGTGTTAATTCTGTTACCCAAACCGATTTCCTTACCGATTTGCACACCGTCTATAACATAAAATTGAATATCGTTTTCGGCAATGTAGCGCTTTACCTGACCGGGGATATGTGCTTCAAACTCCTCTTTCTTTGTCCAGGGGCAGTTAAGTAAGAACACGCCGCCGGGCTTAACGTCGGAAACCATATCGTATTTTCTGATATACGATGCCTTGTGACAAGCTACAAAGTCTGCCTTGTTTATAAGATATGTGCTTGTGATTTTGGCATTGCCGAAGCGCAGGTGCGATACCGTTAAACCGCCCGACTTTTTGGAGTCGTAGTCAAAATACGCCTGAACGTTCATATCGGTATGGTCGCCGATAATCTTAACGGAGTTTTTGTTTGCGCCTACCGTACCGTCCGCACCGAGACCCCAGAACTTACAGCTTGTAATACCCTTTGGTGTTGTATCGGGGTTTTCGGTAATTTCAAGTGAGGTGTGCGTTACATCATCGTTGATACCGATTGTAAAGCGATCCTTTTGTGTATTGTTGTATACGGCGATAATCTGTGCGGGTGTGGTATCCTTTGACCCAAGACCGTAACGACCGCCGAGAATGTTTACATCCTTAAATTCCGAATTGCGGAGTGCCGCGCACACGTCCAAATAAAGCGGCTCGCCAATGCTTCCGCATTCCTTTGTTCTGTCAAGCACGCTGATGGTTTTAACCGTTGCGGGGATAGCCGCGATAAGGTGCTTTGCGCTGAACGGACGGTAAAGTCTTACCTTAACGATACCGACCTTTGCGCCGTTTTCGTTGAGATAATCAACCGTTTCCTCGATTGTGTCGCACACACTGCCCATTGCAATGATTATGTGCTCCGCGTCTGCCGCGCCGTAGTAGTTGAACAGCTTGTAGTCCGTGCCGATTTGCACATTAACCTTGTCCATATATTCTTGGCAAATTTCGGGAACAGCGTCATAAAACTTATTGTTCGCTTCCTTTGCCTGGAAGAATACGTCGGGGTTTTGCGCCGTACCGCGCTGTGCGGGGTGCTCGGGATTAAGACTGCGGCGACGGAACGCGTCGATTGCGTCCGTATCAACCATACTCTTAAGCTGCTCGTCATCCCAGCACTCAACCTTTTGATATTCGTGCGATGTTCTGAACCCGTCAAAGAAATGCAGGAACGGCACGCGCGACTTAATCGTCGTCAAATGTGCAACCGCGCCAAGGTCCATAGCCTCTTGCGGGTTTACCGAAGCAAGCATTGCATAGCCCGTTTGGCGGCAAGCATACACGTCCTGATGGTCGCCGAAAATCGACAACGCGTGTGAAGCAAGCGCACGCGCCGACACATTGATTACCGAGGGCAAAAGCTCGCCCGCGATTTTATACATATTCGGTATCATAAGCAAAAGCCCCTGCGACGCCGTGTATGTCGTTGTAAGAGCACCTGCCGTGAGCGAGCCGTGCACCGCACCCGCGGCACCTCCCTCAGACTGCATTTCGGCAATTTTTACCGTTCTGCCGAAAATATTTTTCTTACCCTCGGCTGCCCATTGATCCGTAACCTCCGCCATTGTGGAAGAGGGCGTAATGGGATAGATGGCGGCAACTTCCGTAAACGCATACGACACGTACGCGGCGGCGGTGTTACCGTCCATAGTTTTTTTCTTTCTTGCCATTTTTTGTTTCCTCCTTATATGTTTAAAGCTGTAATTAAAACTCCATAGACAAAGACGGTCAAGCTCCGATTGCCGTTTTCACACAATGTGTAACCGCATTATGCCTACGGATTGCTCCGCATTGTATTGATTATATAACTTTTTTTCGTCCAAGTCAAGAATATTATGGTCAAAAATCAACAAATGGCACGCTTTTTCGCCCGAAGCGGTTTCTCAGCCGCATCATAAAAAAATGTGCGGAAAATTCCGCACATTTTTTCTTTGTTATCTTATGATATATATTACTTTTGCCGCAGGGTTGGAGTTACTTGTCGATACGATAAGCATACGTGTGGGCATTTCCGTCTGAGCGTCGTATGCCGACATCGTTTCAAAGTTCTCAATCAAGCTCACATCGCCGTTGCTAAGCTCGTAAATCGTTGCTCCCGAGCAACTGTAAAGCTTGGCATTGTCAACGCTTTCAAGAGTTGTCTTCTTCGTGTCGTCATCGGCGAAGCTGTCTCCGTCCGTATAGAAGCTGAGATTTATCTTCTTGTCATCGGTGCTTATAACCGCCGGAACGCCGTAATGGAAATATTTTTCTCCGACGTTCGACGTATATATACCGGTATATCGGTGAAGAGAATGATTGAAATCTCCCGTGGGATTATCCCCCTCCGCAAGGCTTTGTGCCTGTGTGGGATTGTCCGCGTCGTAAACAAGTATCATAGACTCAATCTCGCCGCTTCCGTCGGTCAAATACAATACTATGTCGCCGGTCTCCAGGCTTTCGGGATTTGCAACGATTAAATCCTTAAGATAGGTGCTTGTTTTCGAATGTGCCGATATGTCTATGCTCGACTTATCCGTCTTGTAATAATCCGAAACAAGGATTTCCTTAATTTCTTTCGAACCGTTTATATACCCGTCAACACACGTTTGAGAACCCGAACCGTGCACCTTGGTTATAACCATATACGACGATGTTCCCAAATATGTCGGCTTAACACCGTACACAACAATAAACGCCGCATTCTTCGTGCTGGAGTTTATGTCGAACACACGCGCGTTAACCGTTGATTTTCCGCTGAACGCCTGCGACTGCGTGAGTTTCGCGTAGCCGCTCATATCCGACTGACTGTCGCCTGCCGCCGGAACAGAAAGGATCACCGTGCTCGACGATACCGTGAACGCCGTGCCGCCCTTTTTAAGAGATGTGGTGCTCGATACCGATGTTTCAAGCGTTGAATTTTCAAGCTCGGTGAAACTGTCGTTTGCCGCACTCGTGCCCGTTCTTACAGTATCTATCGCTTCAACGGTGCTTCCGCTGAGGCTGTAGCGTACAGGCTGATAGCAACCGCTGCTCATACCAAATTCCGTCGCGGCTATATCTTCAAGAGTGCTTACAGCCGTTTCCGCCTTTGTCGATGTGCCGTCAAGCTTAATGCTGTCCTTCAAATTATACACATTGTCCTTACCCGTCGATTCGACAATTCTTACCTGCCAAACCTTTGTGCCGCCGGTCTTTGTTTCGCCCGCGCCCACCAAATATCCGTATTTGAACGTGCCGAGCGACGCCGCGGAATACTTAACCGCCGCAAGCTGTCCCGTGCAGTCGTAATACAACGAGCTTGAGAAGCTGTCGTTAAGGTCGAACGAGGGTTTTTCGTCATTGCCCGTGCCGCCCGCATAATCGTCGTAATCACGCGTGAGGTATACAGTTTTTCCGTCAAGCTCTATTTCACGGTCGTTGCTTGTTTTGGACGTTACCTTGCCGCTCTTTGCGCCTGTTGTAACATACATTTTTTTAAGCGTTTTTCCGTTTCCCACAGACTCGGCGTAGTTGATAACCGCATACTGCGACATGCTCAGGCTGTCCCACGAGGTCAGCTTGCCGTTTACGTAGATTGTCGGCTTCGCCGAAGTTCCCGACGGGAACACGTATTCCGACTGACCGTTCACGGTTTTGCCGTATTTGAATGTGATTTTTTCGTTATTTTTGTCAAATCCGTTTACAACCCATACGTCAAAGCTTGTAACCTTGGCAATTCTTTCGCCGCCGGATTCCAAAAGCTTGATATATCCGTTCTTAAATTCATACTTGCCGCCGCTCTTTGTAAGTGCGGAAAGCGGCTCGGAGGTGTATTTACCGTTATAAATAAACGTATACCCGCTTATCGACACCGTGGAATTTCTTCCGTTTTCGTCACGATAGGTTATTGCGTCGGCCGTTAAGGAGTCTATTTGACTTTCCTCGATAACGGTTTCCGTATCGCTCTTGTAAACGAGCTTTGTTACCGTGTCACCGTCAACATAAACATTCAGGCGGCGACCCAAAACATCCTCCACATCCACATCGGCAAGAGCCGTGCCGAGCGTGTATGTGAATTCGCCGTCGTCCGTCTTAACTCTGATTTGTCTGTCACTGAGACCCGTTTCTTGTCCGTCGAGAGCGGTGTAGCAGTTTGCCGTGATAACGCCCTCAACCTTTGTAGCCTGAGAAGAAAGGTCGTCACGGTTTGACGTGTTGTCCTTTTCGTACGTTACCTTACCGTCGGCGTCCGTCACAACGTTTATCTTCGGCGCGTCAAGCGCGTTAAACGCAAGCATTGCCACAATTTCACGCGTTGCGGGCTGAAGAACGTCGGCAACGGCCGCATTAAGCGTGATATTGTTCTTTGTTGCCGCCGCAATATACCCCGACGACCACGTTACCGTGTCGGGATTTGTTATTTGCAGCTTTTTGTACTCGCTGTCGGCAATTACGTTGTAGCCTATTGCGCAGATTATCATTTTAACGGCCTGTTCATATGTAACAGGGTCGCTTGCACGGAACGTTCCGTCCTCGAATCCGTTGATGATACCCGCGTCGATTGCAGCCTTTACGTACGGGCGCGCCCAAGCGTTTTGAACGTCTGCGTCAAGATCCGCAAAGCCCGTAACCGCGTCGGAAGCGGAATTTGAGCCAAGCCCCTTAAAGCGCGTTATAACCGCCGCAAATTCTGCTCTTGTTATTTGTCCCTCGGGCTTAAACGTACCGTCGGGATAGCCCGAAATAATACCGTATACGACAAGCTCGTTTACCGCCTCGGAAAGCTTTGTTCCGCTTTGTATATCCGAAAAGCTCGTTGCGGTTTTTGTTTCGGCATCGTCCGCAAGCACGCACAGCGATGTAAAGCAAAGTGCGACCGCAAGCACTGCCGACAAAATTCTTTTTAATTTTCTCATAATGCCTCTCCTTTTCTTTATGTTTGATACTATTTTACCTTGTAATTCGCAATAAGTCAATAGAATAATTGTTGAAATTTGTTCACATCGTGGAAAAATGCTCATTATTTTCCGATGCTTTGTTTATTTTTTCCTTGTTTTTGCGAAAATTTACCGTAAGAAGGGTTGCTCCCGTTATCACACACACCGCCGCCACCGCTTGCGATACGCGTATATTGCCGAGATAAAGGCTGTCGGCTCTCATTCCCTCTATAAAAAAACGCCCGGCACCGTACCATAATATGTACGAAAAAAATGTAAAGCCGTAAAACGGACGCTTTTTGTTAAGCTTTGAAAGAATTATAAAGCCGAGCGTATTCCACAGCGATTCGTAAAGAAACGTCGGGTGCACGCACTCGCCGCCGTTTATGCTCATTCCCCAAGGGAGCGCACAATAGCCGCCGTAGGCTTCGCCGTTTACGAAATTGCCCCATCTGCCGACGGCTTGTCCGATTAAAAGCCCGAGGGAGCAAATGTCGAGCATTTTGAGGGTGTTGAGCTTCTTTACCTTAAAAAAAACAAGTGCTGCACCGATTGCGCCGATAAGTCCGCCGTAGATTGCTATTCCGCCCTCCCATATTTTGATTATGTCGAGCGGGTCTTCGCGGTAGTCGCTCCACGAAAAAGCAACGTAGTATGC
>CAZIQC010000073.1:0-6363 GCA_964541335.1 uncultured Oscillospiraceae bacterium | reverse complement strand
GCCCGTAATTCGCGAGAGATACGGCAACATTTGCCTCGCCGCCGCCGTAGCACACGTTAAACTCGTCTGCCTGTAAAAATCTTTCAAAATTCGGTGTCGAAAGGCGAAGCATTATCTCGCCCATAGTAACAACCTTAGCCATTTTACTCTCTCCTTTAAAATAATATATTTGACATTTAATCCATCTGATTATATAATAACACCGACGGCAACGTTATTTCATCAAGTATATTGCGCAAAATGTCAAATATATTATGATTTTTGAGGTGATACAATGCCTGTTGACACAGCGGCGCGCACTTTCTCCGACACAGCCGAGGCGCCGATTCGCGTTTTTCGTTCCTTTGTGGAGGCTCAAAGCACCGCATTTTACGAGCACCATCACACCGCTTGCGAACTCACCGCGGTGCTTTCGGGAAGCGGCGTTTACGCCACAAAGGAGGCAAAGTTTGATTTTTGCACGGGGGATATATTTTTTTTCGGCACAAACGAATATCATTTTATAAAAAAGCTTAACGAAAACGCCGCCTTTCTCAATATACATTTCGAGCCGCGGTGCATATGGTCGGACAATTTCGGAATATCCAACGCCGAGCTGATACGCATTTTTTTCAATCGTGAAAAAAACTTTATTAATAAGCTCGACAATGCCTCTGCCGTTCGCACAATACGCTCCCTGATGCACAATATCGACGAGGAAGCAACGCAAAAGCGCCCCGAATATGCCACGATGATAAAAATTCATCTTACAAACATTTTGGTTGAGCTTCTTCGCTCATTCGGCGGCAATTCCCCGTGCGAGGCGGTGCGCCAAAGCCCGGTAACGCTTCACGCCGTGGAAACCGCAATGAACTATATCGACCAAAACCTTGAAAGCGACCTCACGCTGGAGCTTATTTCGGATTACGCGCATATGAGCAAAACATATTTTTGCAGTCGATTTAAAAAGCTTAACGGCATATCCGCGTGGGAATACATAACAATCAAAAGGATAGAGCGCGCCCTTGTGCTGATTGAAACAACCTCGCTCACAATGGCGGAAATAGCCGCACGGTGCGGCTATAACAATACGTCGAACTTTTACCACGCTTTTCGCAAAGTAACGGGGAAAGCTCCCCGCGATTACAAGGCTTAACGGAAATAAAAAACACCTTTCGCGCATATAATGCGCTGAGGTGTTTTTTTATGAATGGGTACAGCTTTCTTGTAATAGGAACGGACGCGCGGCTGGATTTTCTTTGCGAGGAATTGGCACGCCTCGGTTTCGGCGCAAAAAAATATGCGGAAACCGAGCCTCTCAAAGCCGCCGTAAACGAGTGCGACGCGGTGATTTTGGGTTTGCCATCCACCCGTGACGAAAAGTATGTGAACGCGCCCGCGCTCAAAAACAAAATTTTGCTCAAAGACTTGTTTTTGCTTATGGGCGGCAAAAAAAGGCTTTTTGCCGGAAAAATAACGCCGCCCGTCAAAGCCGTGGCAGACGTTTTCGGTGTGCGCTGGGCGGATTATGCCGCGCGCGAGGAGTTTGAAATATTAAACGCCGTTCCCACGGCGGAGGGTGCGCTTCAGCTCGCAATGGAGGAAACGGCTCGCACCGTTCACGGTGCGAACACCGTTTTGACGGGCTACGGCAGAATAGGCAAAATCCTGGCGCGCAATCTTACCACGCTCGGAGCGCGGGTTACGGTTTTCGCTCGCCGAAGCGAGGTGCGCGCACAAGCCGCGGCAGACAATATTTGCGCCAAAGAGTTTGAACAATTGCCGCATTACCTTAACAATGCGGATATTTTGTTTAACACCGTTCCGAAAAAAATCATCGGGCGCGAGGAGCTTTTTTTGCTGAAAAACACGCTTGTAATCGACCTTGCCTCCGCCCCGGGCGGCGTGGATTTCGACGCGGCACGCGAAACGGGTGTGCGCGTAATATGGGCACTTGCCCTGCCGGGCAAGGTTGCCCCCGTTACCGCCGCGCACACAATATGCAAATCCGTTTTAAATATTCTTTGCGAAGCGGGCGAGCTTAAAAATCCGCCCGAAACGATTTACGGTGTGTAGCTGTAGATTAAAAATTGCGGGTGTCGGTGCAGGGTAAAGCTGCCGTCCGCACAAAAAATGTCAAAGCTTTTAAACGACGATAGCCCGCGCCCCGTAAACTTTGCGTAAGCCTCCTTTTTTACCCAAATTTCCAAAAAGCGTTCGGGCGTGGAGGCATAGCGCCGTTCGCGCGGCGAAAAAAAGCGGGCGGCTATTGCGTCGCGGTTTTTCACCGTGCGGCGCTTACATTCCATATCTATGCCGAATTTTTTGCTCGACAGCGCAATAAGCGCGGTGCCGCTGCTGTTCGTTACGCCCACGTAAGCCCTTTGTGGGAAAATATACGGCTTGCCGTTTATGCGCATGGGAAAAAAGCTTTCCGCGGGAAAGCTTTTTTCTGTGCTTTTACGGATAAGTTCGTTTGTATCGCTGGCGGTGTGCGCCCTTTTTTGTCCGTAAAAATATAATTTCATAACACTTACTTTGAAATGCGAAGTCGTGTTTCTTCCTTAACCTTGGCAATAAAATCGTCAAGCGACATAACCGTGGTTTCGCCCGTATCGCGCGAGCGCACGGACACCGTGCCGCTCTCCGATTCGTTTGCACCCAGCACAAGCATATACGGCACGCGCTCAACCGTTTGCGCCTGGCGTATCTTGTAGCCGATTTTTTCGTCGCGCATATCTATCTCACAGCGAATACCCGCGGCGCGGATTGCCTCATACACGGTAGCGGAATACTGCGCGCTTTTTTCGGAAACGGGCAACACCTTTGCCTGCACCGGAGCAAACCACGCGGGGAATTTGCCGGCATAATGCTCCGTCAAAATTCCGATAAATCTTTCAATCGAGCCGAAGCATACGCGGTGAATCATTATCGGGCGTTGCTTTTGCCCGTTTTCGTCGGTATATTCAAGGTTAAAGTTAAGCGGCATCTGGAAATCGAGCTGAATTGTGCCGCACTGCCACGTTCTTCCTATGCTGTCCTTAAGGTGGAAGTCAATCTTCGGACCGTAGAACGCCCCGTCCCCCTCGTTTACAATATAAGGAAGCCCCAGTTTTTCGAGTGCGCCGCGCAAGCCGTCGGTTGCCGCCTGCCAGTCCTCGTCACTTCCCATACTGTCCTCCGGGCGTGTGGAAAGCTCAATAAAATATTCAAAGCCGAACTTTTCGTATACGCTGTTTATCATATGCACAACGCCCGTTATTTCGTCGGTTATTTGATCCTTGCGCATAAATATGTGCGCGTCGTCCTGTGTAAAGCACCGCACCCTGAAAAGTCCGTGCAATGCGCCGCGCATTTCGTGGCGGTGCACAAGTCCCAGCTCGCCCACGCGAAGCGGAAGCTCGCGGTAGCTGTGCGGCACGCTTTTGTAAACCATAACGCCGCCCGGGCAGTTCATCGGCTTTATGCAAAAGTCCTCGTCGTCTATCACGGTGGAATACATATTATCCTTGTAATGGTCCCAGTGCCCGCTCGTTTCCCAAAGGTGGCGGTTCATAATAAGCGGCGTGGAAACCTCCACATAATTGTTCTCATAGTGAATATCGCGCCAATAATCTATAAGTGCGTTTTTCATTGCCATACCGCCCGGCAAAAAGAACGGGAAGCCCGGTCCCTCCTCGCACATCATAAACAGCCCCATCTCGCGCCCGATTTTGCGATGGTCGCGCCGTGCCGCCTCTTCGATTAAGCGCATATGCGCCTCCAAATCCTCTTTTGAAGCGAACGCAACGCCGTTTATGCGGGTAAGCATTTTGTTTGTCTTTTCGCCTTTCCAATATGCGCCCGACTGTTGCGTTATTTTAAACGCCTTCAATGCCTTTGTGTACGGAAGGTGCGGTCCTACGCACATATCGATGTAATCGCCCTGCTGATAAAAGCTTATAACGGCATCCTCGGCAAGGTCGTCAATATGCTCAAGCTTGTATTTTGCGCCGCGCTTTGCCATAAGCTCCTTTGCCTCCTCGCGCGAAAGGATAAACGGCTTTATGGGCAAATTTTCCTTAACTATTTTTTTCATTTCGGCTTCTATCGCCGCCAAATCCTCATCCGAAAGCTTGGTATCGCCCAGGTCAACGTCATAATAAAAGCCGTTTTCCGTTGCCGGCCCGTATGCAAAATCCGCATAGGGGTACAGCCGCTGTATTGCCTGTGCCATAATGTGTGCCGCCGTGTGGCGTATAACGTGCAGCTCTTCTTCCTTTGCCGCCTCGCCCACGGTACCGTCCTTGTAAATAACTTTCATAAAAAATCGTCCTTTCCTTATTTTAACGTAAAAAAACCCTTAACGTACACCTTCGGTACATTAAGGGTGCATAATATGCACGGTTCCACCTTAATTTTTCACTCAAGGGGTCAATCCCTTTTCCTTTAACGCAGGCTCACGACCGCGGCATACTCAATTTCCGCCGGGCAGCTCGGGAATGGTGTTCACCGTCGTGCTGTACAGTGCGCTTTCAGCAAATGCGCACCTCTCTGCAATACCCGCACGGGGCTACTGTTTCCGTCATCGCTTTGATTAGATTATAGCAAATAAACTCCCCACCGTCAAGATTTTTTTAATAAAATGATAAAATATTGAAAATAATACTTGACAAGAGCGGTACATAGTGGTAATGTATTGTTAGCACTCAGGGAAATTGAGTGCTAACAATATAAAAGGGAGGTGAGCGTATGGAGCTTTCCGAAAGAAAACGGCTTATTCTTCAAGCCATAGTCGAGGATTACATTCGCACGGCGGAGCCCGTAGGCTCACGCAACATAGCGAAAAATCACGACCTGGGGCTTTCGGCGGCAACAATTCGCAACGAAATGGCGGATTTGGAGGATATGGGTTATCTTGACAAGCCGCACACCTCGGCGGGGCGTATTCCGTCGGAAATGGGGTATCGGTTTTATGTGGATTCCCTTATGAAGCGCTACAGCCTCACAATGGACGAGATAAACACCCTGCAAAAAGGTATGGACAGAAAGTTCGGGCAGCTTGAAAACGTTATTTCCGAAATATCCGAGCTTGTGGCGGGCATTGCGGGGTATCCCGCGATTGTCGAGCTTTCCGCCCCGAAAAAGGTGCGGCTTCGCAGTGTTAAGCTTATGCTCATAGAGCGCGGCTCGGCGCTGATAGTCGTTGTTACCGATTCGGGAATGGTAAAAAATCGGCGCATAAGCGTGTCGGAAGATATCGACTTTTCGGTTATAGATTCCGTTTCCGACTTTTTGTCGCGTTCGCTGGCGGGTCTGTGTGCGGAGGATTTCACCCCCGCGCGGCTTATGCTTATTTACGAGGCAATGGCGGGCTACGGCGGCGTATTGAAAAGTGTTGCGGAATTTGTGCTCGAATGTTTGGAAAATTCCGAGGGGCGGGTGTATGTCGGCGGCACGTCGAACATTCTCAACAATCCGGAGTTTGAAAACATTGACAAGGCAAAGCAGTTTCTTTCCTTTATGGATCATAAGGAAAACGTGTCGAAGCTTTTGTCACTGCTCGGCGATAACGGCGACAACATAAGTATTCAAATAGGAAGCGAAAACGGTGTCGAAGAAATGCGCGACACAAGTCTTATCGTGGCAAGCTGTGCCGTGGGCGACAAGCTGCACGGGAAAATCGGCATAATAGGGCCGAAGCGTATGGACTATGCGCGCGTGGTTTCCTCGCTGGAGCTTATAAACGACAGACTTGCGGAGATACTCAGCCGAATGATTTACGGCGACAAATGAAAGGAAGATACGAATGGCAAAAAACAAAGAAAACCAAACCGATGAAAAAAACCCCGTAAACGAAGCGGTTGAGGAAAGTACGGTCGAAGAAAAGGTCGAGGCCGCTCCCCCGTGTGACGAATGGGAAAAAAAGTATAACGACGTAAACGAAAAATATATGCGCACCCTTGCCGAGTATGACAATTACAGAAAGCGCACCTTAAAAGAAAAGGAAAGCATTTATTCCGACGCGAAAGCAACCGTTGCGGAAAAGTTTTTGTCCGTTGCGGACAATTTCGACCGCGCACTTGCCGCGGCAACCGAGAAAGACGCTTTTTACGAGGGAGTCAAAATGGTAAAAAAACAGCTTGACGAGGTGTTCGGGCAAATCGGCGTGGAGGAAATAAAAAGCGTGGGCGAAAGCTTTGACCCAATGCTTCACAACGCCGTAATGCACACCGAGGACGACACCGTGGGCGAAAATACCGTTGTTGAGGAATTTCAAAAGGGCTATCGAATGGGCGAGCGCGTAATTCGCCACAGTATGGTAAAAGTGGCAAACTGATTAAGATAATAATTTAATTTTTTTTGGAGGTAATATATTATGGCAAAAATCATAGGAATTGACTT
>CAZIQC010000072.1:0-6425 GCA_964541335.1 uncultured Oscillospiraceae bacterium | reverse complement strand
TCTTCGCTGACTGACTTGCAGTCAGCGAAGAAATCATCTGCCTTCAAGAGTATGGGTACACACAATTGGAAAACTTTTCTAATTTCTGATATTTTTCCAATTATTAAAAACCCACATGTTTATCATACAAAGCACGTTACGAAAATAAAAAACGAGATCCCTTATGTTGTAAGAAGTAAGTTATAATATCTAACCCGATGATGTTCTTTCAAATACCGTCTATGTCACTCTCCCCATACGCCGATTTCATAATCTTTTTCATCCGAAAGTGTAACACAAGGTAATCTGTAATCATCCTGCACCTCGTATTGTCCGCCTTGTTGTTCAAATAATGTTGTCATAAAAAATCCTCCTTGATATTGATATACTGATTATAAATCAAGTTGAAACAAAAGACGAATGTACGGATTTAATAAAAGAAAAAGGCTCTGACCATTTTTACAGTCAAAGCCTGATTTCTTCCCTTTGCAATGCCACAGATGTAATGAGTTTTCTATACTGCCTAATCAACCTGTGGCAATATCCGCACATTTTTTATTTATTTCGTTTTTTGTCAGCCGCGCATTTGCACCGCATTTGCGATAAGCTCAACCGTCTTGTCAATTCCCAGCATACTGCTGTTTATGCACAAATCATAGGTTGCGGCACCGCCCCATACCCAGTCGGTATAATATGCAAAGTATTTTGCGCGCTTTTTGTCTATTCTTTTTATGTGTGCTTCTATTTCCGCATCGGTTTTTCCCGGAAGAAGCGGTTTTTTACGTTCGATTTTGTCTTTCATATCGCCGCGGATAAACACGCTGAAGCAATCGGGATCTTCCGCAAGAATATAGTTTGCGCAACGTCCCACGATTATACAGCTTTCTTTTTGTGCAATATCCCGTATAATATCCGCCTGTGCGATATACACACGATCCGACATCGGCATTTGGTAAATATCAAATACGCTTGACGACGAAAACGCGGGAAACGCGTGCTGCTCGTCGTATCTTTCGACAATGCTCGGTTCAAGATTGGATTTCTCGGCGGTGTGCGCGATAAGCTCCTTGTCGTAAAACGGAATACCGAGCTTTTCCGAAAGCTTTAACCCGATTTCACGTCCGCCGCTGCCGAATTCACGACCTATTGTAATGATAATCTTTTTCATAAAAATACCTCCCGATTTTAAATTTATTCAATGCCGAACTCCGCAAAACAATAATCCTCGTTCCACGCGGTTGCCGACATTTTATTAAACACACATTCCTTACGGTAGAACTGCGCCGCACTCACGCACCGACTTTCACCCTCGGGCAAATGGTGCGGACCGAAAAAATTTCTGAGATTGTTTATAAGCGTTATTTCCACGGTATTATCTCCCTTAACGAGATAATCGGCAATCTCCGCTTTGTCCGTATTGCATAAAATATCTCCCACGGTTTTTCCGTTTATTTTTATTTCCGCCGCGTTTATTCCCTTTTTTTCGAAACGCAGTGCATACATTGTTTCCGAAAGATTAAACTCGCGCCTTAGGCTCAGCTTTCCCGAAAAGAACAAAAAGCCCTGTTGCTCCAAATTCGCACATTTTACGCATTGCGGCGGCTCGTCTATATAAAACCCGCCCGCGGTACGCACGGCGTTTCTGTCGAGCTTAATATAGCCGCTTTTGCTTTTCACACCGAATTTGCCCACAATATACATCGGCTCCGATTCCGTGTCGAAAGCAATTCCCGTAATTGCACTTTCAAAGGCAAGTGCCTTTTCCAAATTTCCGAGCAAGGCTTCCGTAGGCTTAAACTCCGCCGTAACCGTTACGGTGTTTTCGCCTTTTTTTATCAAGGTCGATATATCCGCCCTTTTCACGGAGGGGTCGGCAAGGCTTTCCCCGTCGCCGAAAATCACTTCCTCGCCGTTTAACGTTATCGCGAATTTTTCGGGGGTTTCGCAAACAAGTGCCGCCTCGGTCGGAATATAAGCCGCTTCAAAGCCGTATTCGCACCTTATCGAAACTTCGCGCCTCAGCGCAAGTGCCGAATGGAGCACATCTGCGGCACCGGTATTTTCGTATGCAAGCTCCCCGTCAAAGTACACTCGGCATTTATCCAGCACAAGCGCATTGTCGGAAAAATCGGTAACGGTCCATTCGCCGGATATGTCAAGCTCCTTCGGCTGTTTTTTAAACGGACGAGGCAACGGCGGCGTGCCGTCATCCAAAACCAAAATTGCCTCGTACGGACGAAATTTGTATATTCCGTAAAACGGCATTTCGTCCCCCGTTTCAAGATTGATCATTCTGCTTCCGCAGGTAATATTTGCGGTAAACTCCTCGTTTTTTTCGTTAAAAAAGCAGTGGAGTAAACATTCGTCGTATTTGCGCACGGTGTAGCACAGCCGTGCGTCGTCGCAAATTTCGCTTTGATTGATTTCATCTGCCGTTGTTATCAATCCGCCCGCGGCTTCAAATTCGTTAAGCAAACGTATTGTGGAGGCAAGCAGATGCTTGTGCGGCGGAAGTAACAGCGTTTTATAGCATTGCTCTCCAACCTTAAACGCCCCGTTTTCCACTCGGGCATATTGCGCCAAAATCAATTCATCGCCCAAGTCGAACGGTATGTGCTTTTTCTCCAGCTTTTCAATTTCGCCCATCAGGGCGTCGTTGTATTTTTTTATTTGTTCGTTTTCACAGCTTCCGTCAAACAATGACCAAGCCGTTGTCTGATTATGTAAAAGAAGCACAGAAAAATCGGTTCTTCCGTTCGCCAATGCCATACACATTCGCGACGTTGAATTTATTAAGGGCTTGTGCTTTCCCCACCACGGCTGGCGTGTATATGCCGACGGATAACCGTAACGCTTTCTGCCCCCGCGCAACGAATATCCCTCCGAGCACGCACAAAGCCGCGTAATTCCGCGCACGATATGTGCTCTCGCAATTCTTTGCATTTCTTCAAAATCAGCCCCGTAGCCGCACCCCGAATATACCCGTGCAAGAACATCCTTTTTTCCAAGCTGGTGCGCAACGGACGCCGCCTGAAGTATCGCAAGCGTGTCGCAGGCTTCTCTACCGCAATATTTTATTGTCGGTATGTGCAAATGTGCGTAAAACGGCATTGCGCTCCCGCACGAAACAGTCTGCGCAAGCAAGCTCGAACTTCCCGCCGCACAGCCCATAAGCTCCGCCGACTTTTCCGAGCAGTTGTCATACAGCGTTTTAAGATAATTCCGACAAAAAAGCCGTGTCACCAAGCTCCAAAATTTAATCCTTGTGTTTTCATAATCACCCACGGGGCGAAAAAGCTCGACAAGTCTTTCCAAAAGCTCCTCACCGTACGCCTTTTTGTATTCCGTGGGCAGAACAAAGCTCGACGGAATACTCGCTCCGTTATCGATATTTCCCGTTTGAGGCTCGTTTGTAAAAAACCCGTTCGGCTTAATGCCGTATTTTTCCGAATAAGCCGTGTGAATTTCGCTCGAAAAACGCTTTGTCGCCTCCGAATTCAGCGTATCGGCGTAATACGGATTTATGTCGTAATAAAAATGATACCCGTCCTTGCAAACAATGGTTCGGTCATTCGTCGGCTCGCCCGTTTCCATACGGAGAAATTTTTGCTGATATTCCAAGCCGCTTCCGTTTACGCTTCCGTTTCCGAAGCCGCTCGGACAACCGTTTTCATCGCATATCCATACCTGCATTTCACGGTTTCGCGCTTCTTCGACGGCCGCCGATATGTTTCGAAACCACTCGTCACCCATATATGCGGTTTCCAAGCCGCAGCTTGCCCGAATTATATATCCGCCGAACCCTCCCTCTTCCGCAAGAGCCGCCTTTGCCGCGGTTTCCTTCGAAAAAAGCTTATCGTTCCACAACCACTCGAGCAACGGACGGTATTTTTTATCAACCCTTTTAAAGTCCATAACAATACTCCGATTTTCAGGCGTTCACAGCTTTTTCCTGTGCAATAATATTGCCGATTGCGGTAGCCTCCGCCTCGCCCGCTTTAACCGTTTTTCCGCTGTATTTTTCCGTAAGACGGTTCACAAAATCGTTCTTGCTTCCGCCGCCGATAACGTATATCGTATTACAGCTCTTTCCCGTAAGCTCCTCAAGCTCGATAACGGCTTTTTTATAGCCGTATGCCATTCCGTGATAAACCGCCGCCAACAGCTCGGCAACGTTTTTCGGCTTCGGCGCACCTTGCTTTTCAAGCTGAGCGAGAACCGCTTCCTGCATATTTTTCGGAGAGAACAAAAGCGGACTGTTAATGTCAATCGGTGTATCATAGCCGGATTTTTCGGCAATTTCGCACATTTCCGAAAAGCTTTCGTCAATCGGGATTTGCTCGCGCAATTGATTTACCACCCAAAAGCCCGTTATATTTTTAAGGAAACGCACCTTTCCGTCATATGCACCTTCGTTTGTAAAGCCCGCATCGCGCGCGGCTTTTGTGCAGTTCGGCTCTTTAAGCAGTACTCCCATAAGCGACCACGTGCCGCTGCTTATGTAAATTGCGTCGTCTTCATCGGGCACGGTCATAACAGCCGACCCCGTATCGTGACTTGCCGCAAGCACAACCTTACAGTTGTATCCCACCTTTTGCGCAATTTCGGGCAAAAGGTCGCCCACAACCTCGGACGGCATATGAAGCTTTCCGAAAAGATTTGACGGAATGCCGAGCATTTCCAAAAGCTCGGTGTCGTATTCACGTGTTTTTACATTAACAAGCTGTGTTGTGGAAGCGTTCGTAAATTCGTTCATTTTCACACCGGTAAGCAGGAAATTGAAATACTCGGGCAACATTAAAAACGTTTTCGCACGCTTCAAATCCTCGGGGTTTTGTTTTTTTACCGCAAAGATTTGGAAAATCGTGTTGAAAGGCTGATAGGCAATTCCCGTTTGCTCAAAAAGAGCGTCCTCGTCGATAATTTCGTAAAGCTCGTCGCGTACTGCAAGCGTGCGCTCGTCGCGATACGAAACGGTATCTCCGATAAGCTTGTCGTTTTCGTCAAGCAACACAAAATCCACGCCGAAGCAATCTATCGCCACACTGTCGGGTTTGTATCCCATTTCGCCGCATTTCTTCATTCCGGCAATAATGTCGGAAAAAAGCTGTTCTCCGTCCCAGCAAAGATGACCGTTTTTCATTTTCGGACCGTTTTTAAAGCGATATATCTCCGTAAGCTTGATTTTACCGTCAACTCTTTCTCCGAGCATATGCCGTCCGCTCGAAGCACCTATATCCACTGCAAGAAATGTCATTTGAAAAACTCCTTTACAATTTATTCTATGCACAAATAAAACGAATACGTATCATTGAGCAAATTATATGCCGCGTCCTCGGTAACATACCCGAAGCATTTTTCGAAAAACGCCGTCGGAACAAACATTACACCGTCCTCGTTAAAGACATTGCCTATGTAAAATTCCTCGGTGTCCGTATATGCTTTATCGCCGTTTTCGAAAAGGTATATGGGCGCTCTGTCCCCTACCGTTAGTGTAACGGCACCGTTATCATAGCTTAAGTCGCAATTTTCGCCGAAAATCGTATCGACCGACGCACGCAACGGAAGATATATAACGGAATCAATCCGATAAAGCTTCGGCACCTCCGCATATGCAATCAGCGGGAGGTCATCCTCGGGAAGCTCGGCAACCGCAAAATCGTCCTCCGCTTCGGGAAGATATTTGTCAATATATATCGAATTTTCCTCCGTAAGCTTCGGAAATTCAATCGTTGTTTTTCCGTATTTTGTAAACTCGGACGAAACCTCTATGCCGAGGCACAATCTGTTACATTCGGCATAGCTCCATTCCTCGCCCGTTATGCTTTCGTAAATTGCGGCAATATCCAAATCCACATCCGCATTTATGTCGTACGCCGAGATTTTGCCGTTTGCAAGCTTATATGTAAGCGTGATACCGTCCTTGCCCAAAATGCGGCAATTTTTAAAGGAGGCAATCGCACCCACGGCTTCCGTGATTTCGGCACGCACATTTTCATCCTTTACAAACGACGTATACAATGCCGATGTATAATGAAGCACCTCTCTTGCAATGCTTATAAGCGCGTCGTTATCAATCTTTATAACACATTTTCCGCCGTGTTGCTCTATTTTCGCATACTTGGTGATAATTTCCGCATATGATGTGTTTGCCGCGGTTAAAAACGTGTCGTCGAGCACTATTTCGAGAAAGCCCGCAAGCTCGGAAAACTCCGCTTGATTGTCACTAAGCTCACTCACAACATATTTTTCCGAAAAAGGCGATGAGATAACGGTCTTAAAATACGGGCTGTCCGACTTTATGTCGTAATCGACCCACATTTCAAAGCTTGCGCGCGATTTTAAGGAAAGGTTCTTGTTCACATCGACCGCACCGTTCACCGTTGCCGAAATTTCTGCCTTTGCTTTTGAAAATCCGTCCTCTGCCGCAACCTTTGCCGTGTAGC